>JAYEJI010000048.1:0-17068 GCA_034660515.1 Fidelibacterota bacterium | reverse complement strand
CTGATAGCTGACTGCTGATAGCTGACTGCTGATAGCTGACTGCTGATAGCTGACTGCTGATAGCTGATTGCTGATAGCTGACTGCTGATAGCTGACTGCTGATAGCTGATTGCTGATAGCTGACTGCTGATAGCTGACTGCTGATAGCTGACTGCTGATAGCTGACTGCTGATAGCTGACTGCTGATAGCTGATTGCTGATAGCTGACTGCTGATAGCTGATTGCTGATTGCTTTCTAATGTTTAAAATGTCGCATTCCTGTAAATATCATCGAAATTCCAAGCTCATCCGCTTTAGTAATAACAGATTTATCACGCATGGATCCACCCGGTTGAATAATATTCTTTATCCCGGCAGTATGGGCGATCTCGATATTATCCGGAAATGGGAAAAATGCATCGGAAATTAATAATCCCTCTCCCATCTTTTGTCGAATGGTATCTTCCCAATTATCTTCTTGATTGCATTCATTTAAAAGATTTTTCCGGCAACGCTCAATAGTTAATTCGGTAGAATTCAAACGGTTTGGTTGGCCACAACCCATACCAAGAAGTTGACAATAACCACGTTCCGGTCTACGGACAACGCAGATGGCATTTGATTTGATCTGCCGGACGGTTTTAAGTCCAAAATCCAGAAGTTCCTCATCGATCTTAGGTTTGATTTTTGTTACATATTCCATTTTATCTTTGATCTTCATATCCGAATCCTGATATAAAAGCGCATTGTGCAAAAATTTCATATCGTTTGACGGTGTCAAAAAATGCGGATCATATTCTACGATCCGTAAATTTTTATGTAATTGAAGATATGCAAGCGCTTCCGGAGTAAATGTCGGCGCAACAACGATCTCAACAAATTTACGTTGTGACCGGTCCGCTGCATCAAGATAGAAAAATTCTACTGTTTCAAGTGTTACGCTCGTATTAAATGCGATCACTGAACCAAAAGCGGAGATCGGATCTCCCGCCCAGGCATATTCCAAAACGCTGCGTTGATCATCTCCGGTGCACAATCCACATGGATTTGCATGTTTGATCACGGCACAAGCGTGTTGACACATATCGCGTACCGATTCGATAGCACCGTACATATCAACCATATTATTATACGACAAAGCCTTGCCATGCAGAACCTTCATGTCGTAATAGCTGTTGCTTGTATTCCGTTGACGTAAAAAGTAGCCCTCCTGATGCGAGTTCTCTCCATAGCGCAATTTTTTAGCTTTATCGAATGCCAGTCGAATCGATAATTCACCGGCTTGCTCATCCATGCTCATGGCGATCAAAGCATCATAGTCTGCCGTATGATTGAAGGCCTTACGCATGAGATGAAAACGAGTTTCATTTTCCAGTGCACCTTCATTGATTGCCAATTCTTCAATCAAAGCAGGATAATCTTCCGGATCAACAATCGTTGCAACATATTTATAGTTCTTTGCAGATGCACGAACCATGGTCGGACCGCCAATATCAATATTTTCTATCAATTCAGCCAAATCAGCGCCCTGAGCCTTTACTTTGGCAAAGGGATATAAGTTGCACACCACCATGTCAATCGGCGCTATACCCAGCGCTAAGGCCTCTTCAGCGTCTTTTTCACGATCATAGAGCAATGCTGATTCAATCTGAAAGGAGATGGTTTTCATTCTTCCACCAAAAGCTTCCGGATTTCCGGTTACCATAGAAATATCCGTAACGGCTATGCCGGCCTCTTCCAATACTTTTTTTGTGCCACCGGTTGAAATGATCTCACAGTTTTGCCGTTCCAAAGCTGCGGCAAAATCGACAATACCGGTTTTGTCGGATACACTGATCAATGCTCGTTTGATTTTGATCATCTTTTACCTCTTATTTTTTTCGAACAAGCACGTTATCTAAGAACATCTTGCTTCCATCGGTGTATTCAGCACGAAAAAATCCATCTCCGCTGAAAGCGAAATTTTCTAATATGAGATGCCGCTGCGTGCTGTATTTATAAAAATAGTGTATATCAATATCTTCCAGATCATCAAAATATAACTCCTGCTGTGAAATGCACAAACGAGAGAATATATCCGGAATAATAATATTGATCTGCTTAACATATTCCAATTTTTGTATCTCTGAAATTGATGTATCGATGCGATAATCGGCAACATCAACCAATTTATAGCTCCATATCGAATAAATTGAACCTTCTCCTTGTTCCGCAATATCAGCCGGAGCTTCATGTTTTACTTGAAGTGTATCATAAAATTGCTCATATGCAACAATGATCGGATGAAGTTCCCGAACCTGTTTTACGGTTTTAGGCATATCAACAATCCAAAAAAGACATAATATACCAAGGATGGTACTGCTAATAAGGCGACCAATACGAGATACGGGGGAAAATATCCAGATAAGAACAAAAAATGTCAAAGGAAGGACATAGGGTAAAAGAGCATATAATTTATCTGCAGCATGCGAATCCATAAGAACCGTAAAGATCTTTATCCACTCTACAAAAGTCAGACATGCGATAGCGGGCATCCAGGATATGGCGATCAGATGCAAGCGCGTCCCTTGCATCCAGGGAAGTAATAACAGAATACCGGCAGTCAGGATAAGAATAACAAGTTCCGCCGGAGCATTCCCCAAAAATACCGGTAATCCATACTCGCCCATCATTACAGCCATAAATACAATACGAATAACAACATACATCGCTAATCCTATTAACAACCTGATAATAAATTGCCAGGCATTCGCGTAATATTGCGTGACCCGTAAGCGCTGTTGTTTTCCTTTTTCGAGCTGTGTTGGCATGTTTTGTAATATTCTCTTTTCTTGATTAATATGTACGGAACAGGCATGCCTGTTCCGTACATCGGATTATTTATTTCCAATTTTTTTAATAATATTTTTAAAAACAGCTAAGCCTTCCCCATCTTCAGAAATATCAGGATTCGCCCGCTTTTTTCCGGCCCAATCGGGATGATTGTACAATGATAGATAAGCTTCGGGGTGCGGCATCAAGCCGAATACTTGTCCGCTAACATCACAAAGTCCTGCACAATTCAATTCAGAGCCATTGGGATTGGCAGGATATTCCGCTGTGGGCTCTCCATTTTTATCCGTATAGGTCATTACATTCAATTTCTTTTCAAGGATCATATTCCTGATCTCTTCATCACGAATGATAAGTTTGCCTTCTCCATGACGAACCGGTAAATCCATGCCTTTGATCTCAGGATCATTCAAAAATGGTGTCGGATTTTCCGGAGTTATACTGCAATGAACCCAACGATCCTCAAATTTACCTGATGCATTATTCGTCAGTGTGACTTCTTGTTCGTAAGTTCCACCAATATTAGGCAGTAAACCCATTTTCACAAGAGCCTGAAACCCATTGCAAACACCGATGATATATTTCCCGTCATTCAGAAATTGGGTGATCTCATCAATAAAAAGTTTTCCTGATCTCATTTTCTTGAATTTAAATTTATTGGCCAAAACTTTTGCTGAGCCGATATCATCTCCAAATGAGAATCCACCCGGAAAATTCAAGATATCATAGTTGTGGATGGAATCCCGTTCCTGAAATAATTCATTCAGGTGCAAAATAGTCGCTTCGGCTCCCAGTAAACGATATGCAGCCGCCATCTCCTCTTCGCAATTTATACCAAATCCGGTCACTACCAGTGCTTTTACCATGATCTTTCCTTTTTATTTTCGTAATCCATTGCTCCAGGCTTCATGAAGATCCCGAACTTTGGTTTGAATAACATCTTTACCGTCAATAATAACATGCATTTCATCTTCGTCGTTCACTTTGCCCAGTCTGTTGCAATCATCTTGAAATAAAGCTTCAAATTTGTTCGCTTTATCGGGAGAGACCGTAACAACAAAGCGAGAATGTGATTCCGAGAATAATTCAGCCAAAGCACCGATCTCTGTTTTAGAGATATCAATACTGCAACCCTTCTTTCCACCAAAAGCGGATTCAGCAAGCGCAACAGCCAATCCTCCGTCAGACATATCGTGAGCTGACGCGATCAATTCCTGTTTATTGGCTTTAGCCATTTTGTCGTAAATGCGTTTTGCATCTTCTTTTCGGACTTTTGGAACATTCGCGCCAAGCACATCAAAAAGCGCATAACATTCGGATCCACCCAATTCATTATAGGTTTTTCCTACCTGATAGATCACATCACCCGCTTCTTTGAAATCTGAAGTCAAGGTCTTACGTACATCGTCGATCTTTGCAACCATGGAATAAAGAATGGTCGGTGGAACTGATATCTTTACATTACCTTTTTTAAAGTCATTTTTCATGCTGTCTTTGCCGGATGTCAAAGGAATATTGAAATATGTCGCCATATCGTATAGCGCTTCATTCATTCGCACCAATTGGGCAAGTTTATATTTTCCATCAGGATTTTTTTCTTCATGATAAAGTGAGTCCGGAACACAGAAATTGTCATTTAGCGTCCAAAAAATACCGTCTGCTTTATTAGGATTGGGCAGTTGTCCACCCACTGCAATGATCTGTCTGATCGCTTCATCAAAAGAACCGGCAGACATTTCATAGGCATCAATATCTCCATAGCGTGGTAATATGCCATTTGAGACTGCAACTCCGGTATAATCTTTGTGATCAATTCTTATGATACCGGCATCTTGAGGAGCATTACCATCCTCTCCCATGAGAGGTTTGACAATTGTCTTGCCTTTTACCTCATGGTCGAAAACACGGATAACAGGATCTTTTGAGCAGATATTCAGACTCCCCATCAATTTCAGGAGAATATCGTTATGATCTGCGTCCACAATACCGGGTTCTTCGAGTTTTGGTGCCTTCCATTCGGCATCCATATATTTTTTTGGAACTGCATTATGCAGAAAATCAAGATCAAGATAAGCTGCGCGTTCATCCTTATAGCGAATATCAAGATAGCCGGAATTTGTAAAGTAACCGATATCCGTAAGCTCAACCTCAAAATCCTTTGCCATAGCAAAGAGAACACTTTTTTTATCCGGTTCAACCACAAAACTCATACGTTCCTGAGATTCAGATATAAAGATCTCCCAAGGTTGCAATCCGTGATATTTCAGAGGAGCTTTATCTAATTCCACCACTGCACCTCCGGGAATTTCAGCCAATTCACCGATCGAAGATGATAAACCGCCGGCACCATTATCGGTCGATGATTTCAAAAGACCCATTTTTGCAGCTTTTTCCATAAAATCGGACATGTTTTTCTGAGTGATCGGTGATCCGATCTGCACAGCTGATCGCGGAGAGTGTTCATCAATTTCCAGTGAAGAGAAGGTAGCACCGTGAATTCCATCTTTACCTATCCGACCGCCTGCCATAACAATACGATCACCGGCATCAATGGGTTTTTCCCATGATGGCTTACCATTGTAATACATAGGCATCACAGCTGCCGTTCCACAATAAACCAGTGGTTTACCGCGGAAACGGTCATCAAAAACAATAGAACCGTTGATCGTGGGAATACCGGATTTATTTCCACCATCCTCAATACCTTTGATCACACCGGACATGATCCGACGGGGATGCAACTGGCCTTCCAGCAATTCACCATTATAATAGGGCGAACCAAAGCAAAGTACATTGGTATTGAATAAACATTTTCCACCACCTACACCCGTTCCCATGGGATCGCGATTAACTCCCACGATACCCGTCAAAGCACCACCGTAGGGATCCAATGCGGATGGACTGTTATGCGTTTCCACTTTCCATATAAATACGCTATCATCGTCAATTTTGACTACTCCGGCATTATCATTAAAAACTTTTAATATCCAATCATTTCCGCCTTTTTTAAAGCGCTCGTGAATGACCTTTGTGGAGTTGTAAATATAGGTTTTAAAAAGTGAATCGATCTTTTTTTCTTCTCCGGTATCCAGATCTTTATAATTGATCAGTGCATTAAATTCTTTATGCTTACAATGCTCACTCCAGGTCTGTCCCAAAACTTCCAATTCACAATCGGTAGGTATTTCACTCATACCCAATTCTTTTCGGATAGCTTTTGTTTCAGCAGATAAAAAATGATCCTTAATGGTCTGCATTTCTTTCAGATCCAAAGAAAGAAGCATATTCTTGGAAAGTTCAATTAACTCATCATCTCCGAGATCTATTTCAATTTTATCTATGCGAATATCACTCTTGATCAAAACGGTCGGCACATAATCTATTTTGCTTTTTAATTTTCCATATTCAATGTGATTAATAAGAGGATTCCCGAGTAGATCGTTCCCTAAGGTCTGGAGATCATCGTCAGAAAGGCTTTTTTCAATATAATAATATTCACCGGTAAAGATAAATTGTTCACCACTTTCCAAGTGTATATTGAAATAATCGGCATAAGTTTTTTGGGCAGATACACCTTCGTCATCCGTTACCCCCGGCAACTTGGCCATATAAAGATGCTTCTCAAAAGTTTTTTCCATGTAAAGCTTGTCCATATAAATATCATGGAGAATAGCATCCTTTAGTGTCTGTTCGGCAAAATCAAATATTTCCTTTACAGGGCGATCTGATAAGATAGTAAACACCTTGGATGCCCGAACCTTACCCGTATTGATGTTAAAATACCGCTTTGCGTCCTGCTCAAGTGCTTTCCCAGTAACATCGGGAATATTGTTTTTAAGCATCAACTGGATCGTATAGGTATTCACATTCACTCCTTATTTTTAGTCACTTTCAACTTTATAGGACAGTCGTTTAGGATCCAGCCCTTGGGTGTTGATAGTGATCTCAGCTTTTTCCATGATAGAACCGCAGATTTTTGCTTCATATTTTAATTTTGCAGCATCTTTGATAATTCCTTTCGCTTGTTCAGATGGAACAACAAGCAACATGCCGTTACCCATATTCCAGAGACGGTAAGCCTGTTCTTCAGAGACTTTCCCAACTTCTTGCACAGCTAACATAACAGGAAGAGGCTGATATATATCATTTAATTCGGCACCGTAACCACTGACTTTCAGAACCCGTCCGAAATTATCACCTAATCCCCCACCTGTGATATGGGAAATTCCCTTTAGCTCATGTCCGGCTTTGCGCAGACTTGTGATCAAAGGTGTATAGATAAGTGATGGGGTCAACAATGCTTCACCCCATGTAGCATCACAATAAGGATGTTTGTGCCATTCGGAACCAAAATTATCTTCCATGATCCGGCGAAGAAGTGAGTAACCATTTGAACGAAATCCGCGACTTTTTAATGAAATGACCGTATCACCGGGTTTTATATCAGCACCATCTACAGCTTTTAGGCCTTCAGGCATCATTGAAACGCCCGCAGCACACCAGTTAAAGTGCATTTTATCGCCATAGCCGCAAATACGATTTCCCAATTCAGCGATTTCACCGCCTGTGATGATCACATTGGAAAAATTTGCTGCCTCATGTAAACCTCTCATTAGTTTGTTGACAATCTCATGATCTAAATGATCCACATCAAGGATATTGGTCATATTGACCGTTTCCATTCCGTTTGCGGCCAGATCATCGGCCGTCATGGCGATCAGATCATAGCCAATAGTGTCGTATATACCTGTGCGTTCAGCCAATTCGATCTTTGTTCCGATGCCGTCAGAGGACATACCGACCTTGACACCACGGAAATCCATGATATTGGAAAAAGAACCATCAACATCCAGTTCAGGATTCCCTTCACCTGAGGGACGATTTGAAAAAGTTTTTTTGGCCCAAGCGTAGGCCGTGCGGGAGCATTGATTTCCAAGATCAATATCAACGCCGCTTTGAGGTGTCTTTGACATACGTATCCTCTTATTTTATTGGGATATAGAATAGATATTTTTTAAGTAACCCTACCACAAGCCAAAAATCGTTATTTTTTAGCTTAGATACAATGAATTTTTTGGGATTTTTTAACCTCACACAAAGGCACAAAGATTATAAGATCACAAAGAATTATTTTAAACAATAAAATTAGTTTTAATTCAAAATATCAGCATTAATATAGTTTAGTGACTTAGCGGTTCTTTGTGGCTTTGTGTGAGGTCTTATCTATGCAGATCCATCAAAGCCTTATAGATCCTCACATTCACCATCGCTCCGGTAATCCCCGTATGAAATTCAGCAACATGAGGTTCATCTTTGATCTGATAATATTCCATGAATCTATAGCCGCGAGAGTCAGTATAACCCATTCCCCAAAGCATAGATGGAATATCAAGGATCATATAGTGATACATTTCCCGCCAGCTATGATCGGCATGACGAAATAAGTGATCTAAAAATCCTGCATCAAAATGTGAATTAAATGCGATCATCCAGACTTGCTTATCTCCGCAAACACGTTTATGAAATGAGAGGATACTATCAACCGCTTTATCGATCGTAAACGCTTTGCGTTTTTTCCATAATTCCGCATTAAAAGCATTACAATCATAAGCTCCGGGTTGAAGGCGTTCAGGATACTCCGGTTGGATCAGTAGAAACAAACTATCAATCATATTTCCCTGTACATCCGTGATCACCAAACCAATATCAATCATTTCATGATATCCCGGTATCAAACCTGTGGTTTCAACGTCAATGTGAGCCAACAATCTTTCATCATTTTCCAGATCAGATATTGGCATCAGGTCTTGTTTTTTTGAACAGGAAAATAATAGTAGTAAAGTTAAAATAAGTGCTAGAATTCGTTTCATTTATTTTTTCCTTTTTTTATTAAACTTGACTCAAGTTTTTAAAGCGAAAATTATGCCAATTTTAGCATATTCCATAGATATTTGTGATGTACATTACGTGATTTCTCACATTTTTTGCTACTTTTTGATAAAAAACTTGAGTCAATGCTTTAAATACTAAAATTAAATGTCAAACCCAGCAAAACAATATGCTCATTGAAATCAATAAGTATTGAGCCACCTTCTTTGTACGCGTACATATACTTATATACCCCGTAAAGTCCGAATTTCCAGAGTACACGTACATTGATACCGGCTTCTACATTCAAATACCAGGCGGTTTCATATATCTTCGCCGGAAGTGCGTCTTCGACAGGGACTTCCATATATCCGGGGCCTGCTCCGGTGAACACATTGACACGCTCCCATGAGAAAAGCTTGTTCATATACAGTAAACTGTAAGTGCCGCTACCTGCTATCTCGTAGGCATGGGTCGGGTCGGGACCGTTAGTATAATACTCTCCCGAAAAGGATAAGGCAAACGGAAGATCCCGGAGTTTGATATCAAGTGTTAATTCTCCTCCACCCAATTTTCCGATCGGTGAACGTTCGTCAATAAAACCACCTTGTCCGGAACGGATCGTCAGATCGAACATCTTATCCGCCCAGGCCATAGAGATCAGAAAAAAACATAGCAACAACAAATAAATTAAACGTTTCATCATCTCACCCCTTTCGAATTGCCTCTTTTCAATTACCTATTGCCAGTTTTATTATTTTCGGGTTAAAAGTTATTTCCGTATAGAATGTTAGCAAGATACAAGTTATTTTCAAATATAAATCTCAGCCTGATTCTTTTTGATTTAAAAATAATTCTTAATAGCTTGAAGAAGACACTCTGGTCCTCAGTCCTTTTCAGGAAAAACCTGCTTCTGCCTCCATACTGCTTGAAAGGGACGTTTTACTGAGAATGACAGATTGAATTTGGAAAAGATCGTTTCAATACTGATCAATACACTTTAATAATATTTATTACTTCCTCAAGAATTAAGCCGTAAGAATATGCGTTAGCGAGCATTTTATCCTTGATTTATGGGCTCTTCAGTCTTATATTAATTCGCTTTTTCCCATTTATTTTTTTAAGGAGTAAGATGGCCGCAGAGCAAAAAAAGAAGACAACAAAACGACGAGTTAGGGTCAGTGCAGAACAGGCCGCTCGCAAAAAACGTAACAGCAGTGAAGCAAATCGTGCTTTAAGCCGTTATCTGGATGAGATTGGTAACTTCGAACCCTTAAAACCGGTAGAAGAAATTGATCTTGCTCGCAGGGTAAAGCAAGGCGACCGCCGTGCTTTGAAAAAACTCTGTGAAGCAAATTTGCGCTTTGTTGTTAGTGTTGCCAAAGATTATCAGGGACAAGGACTTCCCCTTACAGATCTGATCAATGAAGGAAATCTTGGTTTGATCAAAGCGGCAGAACGTTTTGACGAAACCCGCGGATTCAAATTCATTTCTTATGCTGTTTGGTGGATCCGTCAGTCAATTCTGCAAGCACTTGCAGAACACAGCCGTATTGTTCGTCTTCCCCTTAACCGTGTTGGTACGATCTCTAAGATCACTCGTGCTGCTGAGGAATTGGAAGGTGAACAAGAGCGTACACCGAATGAAGAAGAACTCGCAAATAAGCTGGGCATTAAAACCCAAGAAGTTTCGGATGCTGTTAGGATCTCTCGTCGCCATCATTCTTTAGATGCACCTTTTCGCGATGGTGAAAAGAATTCACTGATCGATATTATTGAAGATGGTGGACAGAAAGCCCCGGACAGAACCTTAATGGAGGAATCTCTGGAAAAGGAAATTCAATCCGCTCTTGATACATTGAAAGACCGTGAACGCGAAGTGATCAAAATGTATTTCGGTATAGATCGTGAATATGCTTTGACCTTGAATGAGATCGGTGAGGAATTCAACCTTACTCGCGAACGTGTCCGTCAGATCAAAGAAAAAGCGATTAGACGTTTACGTCATAAATCACGAAGCATAAAATTAAGAAATTATTTAGGTTAACAATAAATCCATTGGAAGGTGGTGAAAACACATGGTACAAGTCACAGTTCATAAAGATGAACCTCTCGAAAGAGCCCTGCGCCGTTTTAAGAAAAAGTTTGAAAAAGCCGGGATAATGAAAGATATCAATAAGAATTCTTATTATATCAAGCCCAGCCAGGATAAACGAATTCGTAAAGCAAAAGCAGAACGCAGACTCAAACGACTTGCCAGAATTGCAAACAGATAATCACTGTAGCAATGATGTGTATAAACTACCCGGTCAATGACCGGGTTTTTTATTTATATGAATTTTTAACCCTTATAAATATGTACGGAACGGTTTAAAACCGTTCCGTACATATTTATATTCTTTATCAGCTTATTTGCTACTTGGCTACCACTTCTTTGATTTCCACCGACAGCTTGATCTCTTTCTCTTCCCTGGGTTCAAGAGAGAGCTTCCAGAAGTAGTTCAGAACAATATTTTGAAAGATATTCTCAATTCCATCCGGTTGGAGAACAGGAATAATGTTGGGATAGGTCATCACACGGGCAGCTTCTTTACTTTTGATCTTGATCTTATAATTTTCAGCCGTATTCTTGATCACAAGTTTCTTTACTTCTTCAGTATCTGAGACATACTCCATAGTTTGATCTTTTAGCTCAACAGGTTCAGCGTAAAAGCGTTTTTCCCATTTACCGCCATTGATAGAAAAATTAAATTCCGGTCCAAATAGGAATTCAATGGAAGTTATGCCATTATTTTTAATACGATAAGTTACATCAAAACCATTTTCATGAAATTTAATGGATTTACAGAGATATGCTCTCTGCCAATTTATCCACCCATTGCGGGAGAAGTTAACACAACATGATTTCACGGTATTTTTAACCTCAACAGCTTCATTTAGAAAATCACTGGCATCTTCCAATTGCTGTTCACGAACCATATCAACTGTAATATCTTTATCGTAATAGCGCTCGATCAATGAATATCGTGGATGATTATCATAAACAGGTTTTACATCCATTTCTTCATGGAATAACTCAGGATGACAAGAAATATTGTTACAAAGATTTACATGTGCAGGTTTGAAATCAAGTTCTCCCAAACCACCCATGAATCGCGAATCAAATACAGCACGGAAATTTTTTGTCGTGATGGTAACATCATTATAACCGTCGCGATTAATATCCGTAAGTTCTTGATATACTTGGTCGGAAAGATTGTATAAATGTTTATCTATTGCTGTTTCCGCTTTGATCAGATTAGACCAAGTTGCATTACGGAGATGCGGAAGATAAATTCCCCCATGAATACCATGCCAGTAAGCATCGTGGGATGTTGCCGACCAGAATTGTTTTCTAATATTCCGTATGCTCTTCTTAGCCTTACCTGTACAAGCAAGAGTATCGATCTTGCGGGATATCTGGCACATACGTTTATGCATCCAATTTGCTTCAGGATATTTCTTTAAAAAACTGCGCCAACCCTTACCAAAACCATTCATTGAGCTTGTCCATTTATCCATCTCGGGATAGCCACCTTCAGTGGGATAAGTCAAACCCAATGGCATATTATGTTCCCAGTACTCTTTGAATGTGATTGTCTCAATTTGCGATTGATTTTCATTCAGAAGTCTGAAAAATGTATGCAACCAAGCAACATGTGATTCCGAATCCGGATAAATACCGAATTTTTCACCGTTTTCCATGAAAACGATCACATCCTGTTCGTTATCACTTGCCTGTGAAATCAAATAATCGATAACTTCCTGAGGATCAACATAAGGGATCATTTCCCGAAGTTTCTCGGAAATCGCAAAAACACCTATTGTCCTGCCTTCTGATTCGGTGTTGTAATAACCTTTGATCGGTCTTTCATTACTGACATGATGTTCATCTATGACAGTATATTTCAAACCGCTTTCACAAATGCTGTAGGGTAGATCCAGTGACCAAACCCGTTCAGGTAACCACATTCCTTTTGGAACATAAGCAAAAATATCACGAAGTAGTGAATTCTGCATTTTGATCTGCCCAAGACGATCCGCTTCGGGAAGAAGCGTAAGCATGGGTTCATAATAAGCACTGGATAAAAGCTCGACCTTCCCTTGATCCGTTAAGATATTAATATTCTCAAGGAATTTGGGTTTATGGCCGATCAACCACTCTAATAATGGACCACTATAATGCAATGATACTGAAAGTGCAGGATTTTTCTTAAGAAGTTCAATGAAAGGCTTGTATGATTTTTCATAGGCGCGTTCAAAGACATCGTCGAAATTTCCAACGGGTTGGTGGTTATGCAGTGCAAATATGAATTTGATCTTTGACATACAGATTTATAAAACAAAGACTGCTCTTTCGAGCAGTCTTTGTAGAGTTTACAGCAATTTATTTAGCCATTTTTTCAAGTAGGTCAACAACGCGGACTGAGTAGCCCCATTCATTGTCATACCAACTCAGGATCTTAAGCATTTTGCCATTGGCTATGGTCATACCTGAATCGAAGATCGATGAGTGACTGTTTCCAACGATGTCAATAGATACGATCGGATCTTCTGTGTATTCAAGGATACCTTTGAGTTTGCCTTCTGCAGCTTTTTTCATGACTGCATTGACTTCTTCTTTAGTAACTTCTCTTTCAAGTTCAACAACGAGATCTACAACAGAACCATCCGGTGTAGGAACACGCATTGCCATACCATCCAATTTACCATTCAATTCCGGGATAACCTTACCAACTGCAGCAGCAGCTCCGGTTGTAGTCGGAATAATAGAAACGGCAGCTGAACGGGCACGACGTAAATCAGAGTGAGGAAAATCAAGGATCATCTGATCATTGGTATAGGCATGAACCGTTGTCATCAAACCTTTAACAATACCGAATTCATCGTTCAGTACCTTTGCTACAGGGGCAAGACAGTTTGTTGTACAAGAAGCGTTTGAAACGATCTTATCATCAGCTTTGAGTTCGTCGTCGTTAACACCAAGAACGATAGTATTATCGATCTGATCCTTGGCCGGAACGGTCAAAACAACTTTTTTAGCGCCTGCTTCGATGTGCTTATTAAGCTGTTCTTTTTTACGAAAAACGCCGGTCGCTTCGACAACATATTCAACATTCAATTCTTTCCAGGGAAGATTTGCAGGATCTTTTTCAGCATAGATCTTGATCTCTTTACCATTTACTACGATTGAATCATCTTTAGCTGATACTTCACCGTCAAATTTCTTATGGACTGAATCATATTTTAACAGATGAGCCAGAGTTTTTGCATCGGTAAGATCGTTAATAGCAACAACCTCAATACCGTCACGATTCTGCATTTCGCGGAATACCAGACGCCCAATTCTTCCAAACCCATTAATACCTACACGTACGCTCATTTGACTCTCCTTTTTTGTTTGTTTTTCAAATGTCATAGAATATAAAATAATTCACATAATAACGCTACCTTTTTTTAATGGATAATTGACAAAGGACAAAGGACAATTCAAGGCAAAAGTACAAAGTATAAAGTGAAAGATTCAAGAATCAAGTATAAAACTGCAGATTGCTAAGGGTAAGATATTTTCTACTCATAATTCATAACTTTTCCCCGCACCTTAAACCATAAATAATGGGGTTAAAACCCCCATATTCATATCACTGGTCCCACGGCTTAAAAGTTCAGCCTGCGTAGCCGAGCTACTTCGGCGAAGTTTGCCCGTGGCAAAGTATCTACTGTTTACAGCTAAACTCCTAAACCCTAAACGCTGAATTTCTATTCCTTTTTTTATTGTTTTTTTACTCAAATTTTCATTATTTATTCATTGTATGAAAACACTGACCTTAACACTCGATCATTTCCATTTTTCCGGAGATATTTCCCCCGATATGCTGCTACTGAAGGAGCTTCATTTTGACTTACAAAAACCCGATGAAACCATCATCCTGACATTAAAAGCACCCTTAATTGGAGATATTCGTGTAGAACTGGATTTCATTCATTTTCAAAATGATATTCTTACTTTTCACATCCTTTCCAATCGAAAGATAGTTGACATGCTTCTTTCTTTCATGCAACGCTACACACGGAACATTTCTTTTATTGATATTGACTACCCCTCTTTACGGATCAATACGATCTTAATGATGAACACCTTGAAACCCGGGATCAGGATACGCAATATCACTATGGTCGATCAGCAATATATAGTTGAAACGGAGATAAGCTGAAAAAATTTATTTTAATATTGATCATAGTGGTTTTCCTCTTTTCTTGCGCTATAGATATCCCTGATAACGGAGATAACGGCCATCCACCCTTTCATGCCGGTGATACTCTTGATATTGTAACCTGGAATCTTCATCTATTCCCCTCAAATGGAAATGCCAGTATTGACTATATGGAGGATGCCATCCTGGCACTGCAACCAGATATTATTGCTCTACAGGAAATAAGTTCTGAATTATCTCTTCAAGCATTGGCTGATAGCTTGGATGACTATGAATATGCGTATGCTTATGGAGGTGGTAACTGGGGATTGGCTTATTTATATAACTCAACGGAAGTTGCTCTTTTTACCGATCCCTACGAGATATATACGGGATATTGGAGCCCCTTCCCTCGTCCACCCTTTGTTTTAGAGGCCAATTGGAATGGTAAGAAAATTGTGATCATCAATAATCATCTTAAGGCATACGGAGATATTGAAAATATCGAAAGACGAATTGAAGCTATAGAATTATTGGACGAATACATCGACGAAAATCTCAATGATGAACGAGTAGTGATCCTAGGTGATATGAATGATGAACTGACTGATGATGTGAATAATGTTTTTGATATTATGCTTAATGATCAACAATCCTATTTTTTTACTGACCTTAGCATTGCCCAAGGTTCAAATCTACTTTGGTCTTATCCCACCTATCCATCACATATCGATCATATAGCCATTACTAATGAACTTTTTTCTGCACATTTTGAAACAAAAACCGTATTATACGATACCTATCTAGATGGTCGTTGGACAGAGTACGAAGAATACATTTCCGATCATCGTCCCGTTGCGATCACTTTGATCATAGGAGGAGAATAGTATGGTTAAACGACAGGAATTAAACGATGCCCTTAAGCAATTGCTCAGGTATGAGGATTATGAAGATTATTCCCTGAACGGACTGCAGATAGAAGGTTGCGAGACCATCAAAAAGATCGCTTTTGCCGTTTCTTACAATCTATTGTCAGTCAAAGCAGCTATCGAAAATGGTGCTGATGCTCTCATTGTACATCATGGTATTTTTGGGAAGAACTTCTTCTCTGTGACCGGTAGAGAAAAAATAAAAGTAAAAGCATTATTAGATGCAAACGTTTCATTGTTTGGTATTCATTTGCCTTTGGATGGACATCGCGAATTGGGTAACAATGCTCAACTTGCAGCTTGTATCTCTGCAGATATTATTGAACCCTTTGAAATAGGTTTTATTGTAAAAAATACCGCTAAACTAACCCGAACGGAAATTCTTGATACCTTTCATTGTAAACTTGGAACGGACGATGAAGGAAATATCGTTCCCAATGGTATAAAACCCGGCCGAACTTATGGAATTGATCACCTCGATTTTGGCCCGGAAGTTCCTGAAAAGATAGCAATAGTATCGGGTGGTTCAGGTTCTTATTATGAACCGGCATTGACAAAAAATATTGATACTTTTATCGGTGGTGATATAAGAGAACATATTCCTGCTATTGCATATGAAAGTAAAACAAATTATATTAACCTCGGTCATTATTGGTCCGAGACACTGGGCATTAAAGCTTTACAAACCTATTGTGAAAAGATATTTGATATAGAAACAGTATTTATTAACATCAATAACAGAATATAGTCTATGAAAATATTTATCGTTCCCTCCTGGTATCCCTATCCGTCAAAACCCATTAACGGCACTTTTTTCAAAGAACATGCCGAACAACTGGCCAATGCAGGTCATGAAGTCGTGGTTATTGTTACCGAAATCGTATCTTTGCATGATCTTTTCAGTGTACGGCATGATCTGGGGTGGCATGAATATACCGAGAACAATGTTAAAACTTATCAGCAATTGGTAATAAATAAACATCCAAAGAAACCTGAAGCTTTTTATAAACGATACCAAGAGCTCTTAAAAAAACAATTGGATCTGGTTCTTAAAAATGAGGGTAGACCCGATCTTTTCCATGTGCATTCATCACTTTGGGTAGGAGCGGCACTTGTATCTTATGATTTGGGGATCCCGATCATTGTTTCCGAACATTTGAAAGAATTTTTGATCTATAATGGATTCTCAGAATTTCAGAAAAACCTCATTCAGGGAACCTATGACAA
>JAYEJI010000047.1:0-4530 GCA_034660515.1 Fidelibacterota bacterium | reverse complement strand
AGGGCGAAAAAAAGTGATAGAATCCCTGTTGTTTTCAGCAAAAAAGAGATAAAAAAACTTTTCAAACATTTCCCTGAAGGATATCTCCTCCATGCAAAGCTGATTTACGCATGCGGACTTCGTATAACTGAATGCATCAGGCTTCGTGTAAAGGATATTGACTTTGAAAACCAGTCTTTGATTGTTCGTTTTGGCAAGGGGGAGTACTATAGTGATAGAAAGGGGTGGTTCTCCAAGACCTATCAGTAAATATTTAACGAATTCACCTGATGGTATTAATTGGATTAAAATTGCTGATGCGACAGCATCTGATAAATACATCTATGAAACAAAACAAAAAATCACAAAAGAAGGGTTGCATAAAACAAGAATGGTTAATGAGGGTGATTTTATACTTTCAAACTCTATGAGCTTTGGCAGACCATACATCATGAAAACAACAGGTTGTATTCATGATGGCTGGCTTGTGTTAAAGCAAAATAAGAAAAAAGTATTTAAAACTGATTTCCTATATTTTCTGCTTTCATCGCCTTTTGTTTTTAAACAGTTTAACTATTTAGCCGCAGGATCAACTGTTCGCAATTTAAACATTGCATTAGTTAGCTCTGTTAAGGTTCCAATTCCACCACTCTCTGAACAAAAACGTATAGTCGAAAAGCTAAATGCTCTAACAGTAGAAACCAGAAGGCTGGATGCCATTTTTCAGGAAAATGTTGCTAATTTGAATGATCTGAATAAGACATTTCTGCAACAAGCATTTGAGGTGGGCTATGAGCAATAAGTTTGAAAGAGGCTCAGAGTGGCGAAAGTGGGATTTACACATCCATACCAAAGACACAAACAAGAATGATAATTTCACCAGCAATGATTTTAATAGCTTCTGTGTCACTCTATTCAAAGTGGCACTTGAGAAGGATATAAAAGCGATAGGCATAACAGATTATTTCGGCATAGATAATTATAATAAAGTCAGGGAGTTTGTTGATAATATGGATTCATCAAGTGGTTTTGATGAACAAGAAATAGACAATATCAAAAGTATTTTTCTTTTGCCAAATGTTGAACTTAGGATATTACCTGCTACTGGCAGTGGTGGCTTAATCAATATTCATTGCATATTCAATTCAGATGAAACCCTCCTAGCTAAATTAGATAATGATTTCTTTGCCTCGTTGGAAGATTCTGGCGGCAATAAAATGAACCGTGCAGGTTTTATTGCTTTGGGTAAAAACAGTAATGCCCGTTTGAATGATGATAGTGCATACAAAAAAGGAATTGAAGAATTTCATTTAGAGCCATCAAAACTGATCAAACTGTTCAAAGACAAGCCTGAACTTAAAGAAAACACTATTATCGCTGTTAGCAATTCTAATAGTGATGGGGCATCAGCACTACAGGAGCATTATAAGTTATTTGAAAATGAGACAGGTTCATTGGATGCGGTACGAAGCAATATCTACAAATTGTCAGATGCCATATTTTCTGGAAATCCCAGTGATCGGGAGTTCTTTTTAGGCGAAAAAAACGGATGTGATAAATCTTTAGTAATCAATAAATGTGGTTCTTTAAAACCTTGCGTTCATGGTTCCGATGCACATTGTGAAGACAAACTGTTTAACCCTGATGAGAATCGTTTTTGCTGGATAAAGGCTGATTTAACTTTTGAAGGTTTAAAGCAAACCCTTTGTGAGCCAAAGGACAGAGTAAAAATACAAGCCAATAAGCCAGAAGAAAAAAGCGGCTATCATGTTATCAAATCTATTGAGATTGATAGCGAGATTTGCAAACAAAGCATTTTGCTCAACCCCAATCTCAACACAATTATTGGTGGCCGTTCTACGGGAAAATCAACGCTTTTACAGCTTATTGCACACAGGATTAACCCAAGCATTCTAGATATAGATCGATTCATAACAGACATTCCCCAGGATTCGATAAAAATAATCTGCCAGGATGGTGAGGAAAACAAGGATAGAGATATAGAGTTTTTCCCTCAAAGCCATATGTATGAAATCGCTAGAGACAAGGAAAAGAAAAACAAGCTTATTCAGGATATTGTTGAAGAAAAAGATGATAAGACCCTGATTAAAAATTATGAAAAATTCTGCGCTAATAACAAAAGCACTATCCAAACCAATCTTGATGATTTGTTTAAGTTGCAAGCAAATATAGATGAATTAACAACCACTTTAAGAGAAAAAGGTGATAAGGGTGGATTAAGAAAAGAAATAGAAAACCTTGGAAATAAAATTAAAGATTCACAACAAGATAATAGTTTTTCAGAAAACGAGTTAAAACAATATGAGGCTCTTAAAAAAGAAATATTGGAGCTTGAACAGTTACAACAAAAACAGGAAAAGGATAAAACCGAAATAGCCGTTCTGAAAGATGAGGATTTATTCGATTCATCATTTAGCTACAAATTTAATCAATTATCGGACTTGAATTCAAAAGCTATACAGGCAATATTTGATTCTGTTAGACAGAAGGCCATTAAAGAGTGGCAAGATAGATTGTCTGCTAAATTGACTGATATTAATGAATCAATAGAGAAATATAAAAAAGAAATTCAGGATAAAAAAGACTCTGATTCTTTCAAGAAAGGGAGTAGCCAGCTAGAGCAGAACAAGCAGTACAAAGAGCTTAACGAGAGGTTAGCTATTGAGAATAAAAAACTAGCAGAAATCACTTCGCTTCAAAAGCAAATAGGCAATATCAATGCACAAAAGAAAACACTATTTGAACAAACAGTACAAAATCATATTTCTTTTGCTACCAAAATTGATGAGTTGATTCGTAATTTTTCATTAGTGCATGACGATATAGAAATTAGAATAGAAAAAATCTACCGCCATGATAAATGTAAAGAGCTATTAAAGGATTTTATCAATCTTCAAAGTCACGATAGGCAGAGTTTTGTCAATGATTGGGGCAGTAAGTATGAGGCTGATACCAAGTCAACTATTGAGGGGTTTCTTCAACAAGCTTTAGAGAATAAAATAGAGTTAAAAGCATATAAAGAAATCAAAGATTTAGCTAAAGGGTTATTAACGGAAAATTGGTTTTCAATTTCTTATGAGCTAACCTACCAGAACGATACTTTTAACAAGATGTCAGATGGCAAAAAAGCCTTTGTCATTCTAAAGCTATTATTGGAATTTAGTCATAAAGAATGCCCTATTCTAATCGATCAACCCGAAGACAGTTTAGACAATAGAGCTATTTATAATGAGTTGGTTGCTTATTTGAAGCAAAAGAAGAAAGACCGACAAATTATATTGGTCACGCATAATGCAAATATAGTTGTTAATGCTGATGCAGAAGAAGTGATTGTTGCCAATCAGCACGGGGAAGATTCAA
This sequence comes from Fidelibacterota bacterium, assembly GCA_034660515.1. Classification (GTDB taxonomy): domain Bacteria; phylum Fidelibacterota; class Fidelibacteria; order Fidelibacterales; family Fidelibacteraceae; genus M50B103. The sequence continues at coordinate 1,170 of JAYEJI010000047.1, read as the reverse complement.
AGAATCAGGACGATATTAAGTTCCAATATATTACTGGCAGCCTTGAAAACACGAAACCGATAAACGCAAATATTGATATTGTCCTTCAATCTCAAGGAATAAGAGAGCATGTATGTGAAATATTAGAAGGTGGTACAGAAGCGTTTAAGAAAAGGGAGAATAAATATGCGATTGGAGATGCAAAATGACTCCCTCATCCAGCAACTCTGAAATAGTACTCTACACCACCCCAGACGGCACAGTCAAAATTGACACCATTTTTCAAGATGAAACCATCTGGCTGACCCAGAAAAAAATGGCGGAACTCTTTGATGTAAAACGCCCAGCCATCACAAAACACCTGAAAAACATCTTTGACAGCGGAGAGTTAGACGAAAAAGTGGTTGGTTCCATTTTGGAACATACCACTCAACACGGCGCAATAGAGGGTAAAACCCAAACGAAAGCTGTTAAATATTATAATCTCGATGCCATTATTGCAGTGGGCTATCGAGTTAATTCCAAACGAGCTACCCAGTTTAGAATATGGGCAACCAATATACTCAAAGAATATATCATCAAAGGCTTTGCCATGGATGATGACCGCTTGAAGCAGGTCGATAAATGGGACTACTTTGATGAGTGGTTGGAACGAATCAGGGATATTCGGGCTTCGGAAAAACGGTTTTACCAGAAAATAAAGGATATTTACACCACCGCTATTGATTACGATAAGAGTTCCAAGCAGGCACAGATATTCTTCAAAAAAGTACAGAACAAAATGCTTTGGGCGACTACAGGTAAAACGGCAGCTGAACTGATCGAAGCCAGAAGCAATTCTGATAAAACCAATATGGGACTGACTTTATGGCGAGGTTCAATTGTAAGAAAACAGGATGTTGCCATTGCCAAGAATTATCTGAAAGCGGACGAAATCAAAGATCTGAATGAAATTGTTACCATGTATCTGGATTATGCCGAGAGACAGGCACGCAAAAGGCAGACCGTTACCATGGAGCAATGGGCGGATAAACTTGATGGATTCTTGGAATTTAATGAACAGAAAATATTGACCCATGCAGGAAAAGTGAAAGCAGAAGTCGCTAAAAAAATTGCAGAAGAGCATTATAAGGAATTTGATAATAAACGCAAAAGATCTGAAGCACTGAAAGCAGATGAAGAAGATCTGAA
>JAYEJI010000046.1:0-4565 GCA_034660515.1 Fidelibacterota bacterium | reverse complement strand
GTTTTTCCAAGAAAGAGATATCTGCTCCCTGGGTTTTGGCGATCTTGAGAAATGCCTCATAGGCAGCACCATTATCGAGCAAATTTTCCAGCTCTTCCCGAATATCATTTTCAGAACGCTTTGGATCTGCCATAGCTAACATTTGTCCGGTTAAAACCAAAGACAATTCGCGAACTGCCCGAGGCCCTCCGCCTTTCAGGACATCCAGTGATTCTTCAACTTCCAGCCAGTTACCGATCTTGTTCCCCAGAGGTTGATTCATATCTGAGATAACAGGGCGTACCGATAGACCATAAGTCTCGCCAAAGTATTTTAGCTGTTCGGCCAGATACTTTGTATCTTCATATTTCGATATAAATGCCCCATTTCCTGTTTTTACGTCCAAAACCAATCCCTTGATCCCCTCAGCGATCTTCTTGCTTAAAATTGAACCGCATATCAACGGAATGGAGCGCACGGTCGCCGTAACATCTCTTAAGGCATATAGCATTTTATCCGCAGGACAAAGGTCATCTGTCTGTCCGATCAAAGCGCATCCGATCCGGTCGGTCTGTTTCTGAAATTCTTTAAGTGACATTTGGGTTGAAAAGCCGGGAATACTCTCAAGCTTATCTAAGGTGCCTCCCGAATGACCCAAGCCACGACCGGAGATCATAGGGACTTTAACTTTACCGCTGGCCATAGCAAGAGGTGCAAGGATCAGAGATATCTTATCCCCTACACCACCTGTACTGTGTTTATCGGAATAATATATATTTTTATCATTAAATGTGACCCGTTTCCCACTGTTGAGAATAACATCTATATATGCATTTATCTCTTTAGCTTCCATTCCCTTAAAGTAAACAGCCATTAAGAACGCCGCCATCTGGTACTCGGGAATATTTTTATTTACATAACCGTCAACAAAAAACTTAATCTCATCTTTTGTTAATTCTTGGCCTCTTTGCTTTTTTTCGATCAATGTATAGGGTAACATACTTTAGCCCTTATTTGTTTTTATGAATTTGCTGAGCATTCTATTCAACCACTTTGGAATACGGATCGTAATATGTTCTCTGATGGCGTAATGAACAAGAATCATACCCAAAGCGGCAAAAATGATATTTCCACTCCACATGGCAAGCCAGGGCGCCATTAAAAGCCTGTCAGCCAGCCTTTCGCCTGTCATGAGGATCCCCCAATAGATAAGAAAAAATGCCAAACTTATTCCACCGGATGTTCCCAGTCCACCACGTCTTACGATCATTCCCAGTGGCGCACCTATTAAAACAAAAATGATTGCCGAAACAGGCATAGCGATCTTTTTATGCATTTCTACCAGATATTTGCTTTCCGCCTGTTTGTACCGTCTGGACATATCTCTGAACGATTTAACCCGCATTTTGGTATTTTCCAATTCGCGTAGTCTTTCTCTCAGCACTTTTTTATCGGTTTTACTTAATCCTTCGGCAGCAGATGAATCCTTTACATCTGTAATTGCAAGACTCACAACCTTTATACCTTGTCCCGGTTTTACACCACTTGTATCCAATCCGGCTCCTGCAAGGTTTTTAAGTATATTAATATCAGATTTAACCTGTAGATCTCGGTACTCATCCAATTTTTTGTACATATCGGCAATGGACATTTCCCTATCACTGCGGAATTTTGAATCCCGTCGTCGCAATTCAAGATTTTGGACAGCAACGATCATACGATATTTATCAAAACTGGAGCGACGGTATTCTTCTGAATTACCATGTAAAAATTCATGATATTCACCATCCTCAAGATTTAAAATGACTTTATCACCTATCACTTCCAGTTTTCCGCTCTTTGCCCAAATCGTTTCCTGTACATCATTTGCATCATGATAAATCAGGATATCATAAAGTTTATCATTATATTTTTCTCTGATCAGGATACGGTAATCGGGAATATCATCCAAAAAATATCCGGCATCAAAGTTAATATCCGGGTGCTTATAGGCAATATCCTGTCTAAGTAATTTATATTTATGATTGGCATCAGGTAGAATATTATTATTATAGAAAAGCATGGCAATACATACGATCGTGGCAAATAATAATGAAGACACCAATATCCTTGAAAAATTGATGCCCGATGCCCGCCAAGCCGTGATCTCATTATCCTCGCCAAAACGACCAAAGGCCATGAGGACCGCAATAAAGACGGCAACCGGAACCACTTCTGCAAATATAGGCGCAAGGCTCAGTATCATAAACTCGGAAATGACCATAAAACCAAGATCTTTTCCCACCAATTTGTCGATCTGAGATATCAAATACTGCACTAAGAATATGAAAGAAAATACAAAAAGAGCTCCCAGAAAGGGAAATAGGTGTTCTTTAAATACATAGGTGTGGATTTTTTTAATACCAAACATGGATTAAAATACATAAATAGGGCAAGACTTAAAACAATAAAGTTAAAGTTGAGGTTGAGATTAAGGTTTAGGGCTTAGGGTTAGAGTTTGAAGTAAGAAAGTAGAGACGCAATACAAAATGTTAGCTGGTTACGAAAAAAATGCCGCCTCGCGACGACGCGTGAAGAAAATCTGATGAGTGAGCGTTAAAAAATGCAAGGGTTGAGCAAAGCGATACCTTTCTTGCATTTTAGTGAACGAAGAGAATTTTTAGCCAAAGGAGAGTAGTGGCTGACTTTCTTTTGCTTCTTTCTCTTTGGTCAGCAAAGAAAAGAAGGGAACTTATTTAACGAACTTGTTCAACCCCGCTGGGGTTGTTAGATACTGCTACGTTTGTCTCTGGGCTTACGCCTGCGCTTATTGTTGTTTGATCCTTACGGGGTCTCCTTAATTAACAATTTTGTGAATCGTGAAAAATAAGCCATGAAACGGCTTAAACTTTTTGCGCGTTACGAATAAGAATGTAGTCCACTAAGTAGCCAAGTTACTCCAAAATAAGTAAATAAAACACTTAAGGTGGCAAGGATCACGATCAAAGATTGAGTCTTTCTATCACTTTTGTGAAAATATAATGAAAGAAGGATGATATTGATCAAAGCCCAGGTTTCTTTTGGATCCCATGACCAGAAATTACCCCAGCTGATCTGCCCCCAAATTGCTCCGGTAACCATTCCGGCTGACATAAAGATCATAGCCAACGAGATATCAGTATCCATCTGTTCATCATAAGGAAATATATTCTTGCGGCTAAATAATCGGATGATCGCAAGTATCAAACCACTAAAAAGTGATACATAGCCAAAAAGATATGAAGGAACATGAATGTACATCCAAACACTATTCAGGGCAGGCATTACCGGACGAATTTCTCTTGTCCCGGGGGGTAAAAATATTAGTACGGAAATAAAGACCACTAGCAATAACCTTTGCAAGTGAACGACTCTCGCAGAAGTCGCTCTTTGAAAGAAAAGGAATTTAACCTGCATCAGCCATGAAAGGAGCAATAAAGATTCATAAACATTTGTAAATGGTGGGTGTTTTGCTGTGATCGCTCTTATGATCAGAATTGCCAAATGCAGAAAAAAGCCGGCATATGACACATAAAGTGAAACCTGTCTCCTTTTCATAAAACCAAGCATTAAAGAAAGTAAATAAATAAATACCAAGACCAGTAAAAGGATCAATTCCATCTATTTTCTCCTTATCCTGATTAATATCAAGGCAACAAGGGTCAATATTGCAAAGATGAGCAAGTAAATATGTCCCTTTACTTCAACATACTCCAGTACCGTTGCCATTTCGGGTTCATCCGGTATGATCATGATCTCCATATCAAGAAATGTTACCTTTCTTCCGATCGGGAAATAGAAAAGAATATCATTATATTTTATGGCTGTTCTTTGTAGAAATGGATCATATTCCAAAAAATGGAATTGGATATCATTCAATTTGTCATTTTGGCCCTCAAATAAACGCAGTGTGTCGTTTGAATAAAAAAAGTAGGGTGATATTGATCGATAAGACGATTGGTATAATCTGATATTATCATGTTTATAAGGATGATTTACAGTGATAGAGACCGGCTTATCATCATTGATCAAGAGTTTGCTTTCATAATGAACAGCGCTAGCGGAACCTTTCTCGTGCCTTATAGAAAAATCCACTAATTCCAATTCTAAAGTTTCCGTGTCGGTTTCCAGTAAATACTTACCGCCTTTACCCATGGTTATAGGATATCGGTCATTGTTTGCTTTTACTAAAATAACCGTTACAATCAGCAAAGCTAAGAGTATATGTAATATTTTAGAGCGTATCCCCTGAATAAAAAATGCTGAAAGCAATGTTAATGCTACATACAAAAGATAAACGACAGTATATCCTATCGAAGTCAAAAGAGCCGGTGATACAATACTTGCTATTATCAGCATAAAGACAATTAGTAAGCTTAGGGTCCCGTGTATATATTTTAATATTTTTACCATTGAGAAGTCAACTCCGTCAGGACCCTATCTCCCATTTTATCCATTAGTCTTTCCAATGCAATTTCACGGGTAACCTGATCATTAGAGGATAAACTGTTATTATAAGTATCGCTGTAATAGATCTCATAATCACTCAGGACTTTTTTCATGATATC
>JAYEJI010000045.1:0-4599 GCA_034660515.1 Fidelibacterota bacterium | reverse complement strand
CTTAAAATAATTTGCTCTATGATAAACTCAGGAAAACCCTACATACCTAATTATCGCTCTGTAAATCCGGTTTTAGTAAAATAATACTTGTTTTGGGCTTGGTAATCGGGGTTCAGGATGACAATCCTACGCTAAAGCTACGGTGTGCAAGCACCCTATCACTCCCATATTCCGATACTCCACGCCCCTACTCTCGTACACTCTTCACTGATTACTGTTTACTGCCTACTTTAAAGATTTAAGGATATCTTTAGCTTCTCTCACATAGGGAGATATTTCCAAACTATTAGCTGTTTCTTCGTAGTAGAGCTTTGCGGTTCGAACAAGTCCCATTTTGAGGTAAACGTCGCCGGTATATTTTAAAACGATAGATTTATACCATGAATATTCGATCGCATCCATTTCATAGACTTTATTAAAGTAATCCAGGGCATCAACATTTTCTTCTTTTAGCATTGCCCGCACACCTTCAAGGTACAAGACCCGTGCACGCCATCCTTTGTCATTATAAAGAAGGCCTTGTTTTAACAATTTATTGATATGCTTTTTATATGTATCTCCCTTTCCCCAATTAGCACGGTAATATGCGCATTCCGATGCAAGAGCAAGTGCCTCCAGATTATCGGGGTAATGATCAATAAAATCATTACAAAGTTCACTGCAAGTTTCGTAATCCATTTTATCATAGATATACACATACATCAGAATGATCGCGGCTTCCCAACGGGTATGTTCCGCATGTTCGTATGCTGACCACAGATCGCGGATACCATCTGATTTTGAATTGCTGAAAAGGTTCGCAAAACCAAAATTCCCGCCGATGACAGATAGATAATAATCAAATGATCCCGTACCGAACTTCATCTCAGAAAAATCTTTGTTCGTATAACGATCAATGGTCAATTTATTTGAAAGGATCCTGGGAGCTTCTTTCAAAATAAGCAGGTATTCCATTTTGTTCAAATAGATACGCATCTTTCCTGACAACAATACCGTATAATAGAATTGCGCATCAACATCCTGAGGGTTTTTCTGTAAATAATCTTCATAAGCGGGACGATACATCTTGATGGTCTTATCGGCATTCGTAAGTGCATTGTCATAATCGGCATTCGCAAGCATGGAACGGATACGGGCATAAGAAAAAAACGCATAATAAGGAAAAGGATTGTCCGCAGTCTCCATCTTTTCCTTAAAATACGATATGGCTTCGTCAAAATGATAATTATAGAAGAGATCAAATCCCTTGGTGAATTCTTTATCCATAGCATAAAGCCCTGAACCGAGGATCAGAACAAAAAGAAGTATATAAAAGTATTTTCTCATTTTACCACGACGATCTTACTGGGAACTACCCAGGCATATTTGAAACCCCGGTTCCGCATGACTGTTTTCATGCTCATGGCTTCCTCGTTTGTAATGTAATTACCGATCCTGACTTTATAGTTCGGTGGTTCAAAGTCAACATAGACCGGCATGGAATATAATGAATCGGCTTGCGCCTTGATCTTTATAGCTTCATTCAGATCCTGAGTTGAAATCAGTTGGATACGATATCCGCTACTTTCAATGAATTCTTTGTTTTGTTGAGAAGGATCTTGTTTAAAGACTTCATCATCGGAGTATAGAATGGTTTGAAATTCCTTCAATTTATATTTTTTTCGTACTTTTGAGGGATGTAAAAATTCCTGTTGTGTTGTCTGAGCCAATAATACACTCACTATCAGTAAGGATAAGAATAGTCTTTTCATTTTTATATCTCCCCAATAGCCGAGCACTGTACCCAACCTATCTTATCATCAAAATACGAAATATTAGACCAGGAATCCTCAATATTTTTATTGATCATAACTTTGGATCCTTCATGCAGAATAAAAAGGACCGTCGCATCTTTACCGGGTTCGGATAAAATATTCACTTCCCGTTCAAGGATGATGGCATATTTTTCGTTCTTTCTTTTATGTGCCGTATTAATTGTGATAGCTGAGCTTATCAGGATCAAGCTTAGGAAGACAGCCAGAACTGTAACATAGGAGGCTCTTCTTGGCTTACCCTGCAGCTTACTTGTTTTGCGGATAAATCCAAGCAGGATGATCATCACTATCAATAAAAATCCAATGATCAGTACTGTTATATTCAATGGTAATTTCTTTTGCATTTGAGCATACCATTTAAAAAGCGGAAACATATCGGGCAGGACCACTTTGTCTATCAGAAGTTGTTCGGCAATAGCAAGATTGTGATTAACATCCGTCTGTGAAGGAACAAGAAGCTTTGCTTTTTCCCAATATCGAATAGCATTTCCCAATTTACCATTTCTGTAATATGCATTCCCAAGATTGAAAAATAATTCCCAGCTGACCTCTTTACTATCTTCAAGTTTACCAAATATCGAGATCGCTTTAGCATAATCCTCAGCCACATAAGCGGATACACCCTGCTTAAATACCTGCTCGCGATCCATATCAAGCGCAAATAATGCAGGGAGCAAAAGTATAGTTAACAACAGGCCTATGTAGATCTTGCGTTTCATTCTTTTTCAATATCCTCGATCAATATCAGGATCTGATCTTTTAATGTATTCAACTGGGCATGCGAGAGCATACCGGGCGCATATTTATAGGTTTCAATGGTTTTTATGATGTCGGGGATATCTTTATGAACATTTTCTTCTAATTGTTTGTCGTTTAGATACTCTTTAAATGCAGTCTCGATCTCAAGCAAGATATATCCCGGTTCCTGTTCATCTGTGATCTTATTAAAACGCCTCAAAGCATTCTTTAATGCATTGTTATATCGAATTTTCTTCATATTTTTCTTTTGAAATTTCCAGATGATCTCCATTGCAATAAATACACATATCAACCCGGCAGAAATATAAAAGAATATCCAATTCCATGGGTTTTTTACCGGATCATACGCGATATCAACGATCTTAGTTTCTTCCATTTGGATAAAGCGAATATCTTTTGATAAAAGGCGGACCTCATCGGGAGACAGAGCAGATGTATAATCCCCTTCCAATTCATTGTGAGAGATCACCCGCAGATCAGGGATAGGCTCACGAAGTGTTATATATTTTCCATTTTCAAGTGAAAAATATGTGAAAGAAATATCTTCAAATTGAAAAGTCCCCGGTTTAGAAGGGATTAAAACATATTCCCAGGACCGGTCTCCCCTATAATCTTGCTCTCTTAACCTAAAATCATTTTCAACTTTAGGTTCAAAGACCTCAAATGCATCGGGGAATATCTGCTGGGGAAAAGCAAAGTGTTCATGATTGCCATGACCGCTTAACTCAATCCGTAAAGCTGTAGCCTGATTTTCCTGAATGAGCGTACTGTCAATAGCTATCTTCATATTAAACTCCCCGATCGCACCGGTAAAAGCAGTTCCCGCAGATGCGGGTAAAGGTAAAACCATGATCGTATCGGAAGGTGCTATAATATTGATATCTTTGGTATTGGTTCCAAAAAAAGGATCATCAAAAACCGTTCTGGACTTACCTGTACGTTTTACTGATATCCTGAAAGGTTTTGCCGGAATAATGAATTTTCCGGTAGATGTTGGCGTTAGGGTCAACGTTGCAATGCCTGCGATCAGGTATTCTTTCCCGTTGATCACCTTTCTTGAAGAATTGGGTGAATTGCTTAGATCAAATCTATCTACGATAAAACCATCAAGGGTCGAAAGGGGATTTGTTGTATAATTGACAACAGCCTCAGCGGTATATAAATGGTAATTTAAGGTAAATGTCTCACCTTGGTAAACCTTGCTTTTTGTCAGCACTGTCTCCATGAACATCGTCGGCATTTCACTTGTTGGATCCGATACATTGGGAACTGCCGTTTTACTTATCATCAGGGTAATGGGTTGAGTTTTATATACATGATTCTTTATTTTGAATTCATATACCGGTATGAGGATTTTTCCTGATTTTTTTGGTGTAATATCATAACTGACTTTATTGGTCGAAGTCGCTTTACCGTTTACCCATGAATAATTTGTCGAGCTGTAAGGACCGCCGACAATACTGAATGTATCGTGTAACTTCAGATCAATAGAACGAGGCGAGTTCTTAATATCTTCAAATGTAAATGTGATCTGGATCTGTTCCTGTATGGAAAGCTTGGTTTTTGAGACCGTAGCACTAACCCTTTGCCCCCACAATCCGCTTGCTAAAAGGAGTAAAATAGATAAAAGAGCTATATTTTTTCTATACTTTACCATTCTTTACTTCGTTTGATCTTTTTTCTTTTTGCTTTACTTAAGATCAGTTTTTTCATGGATTCTTTTTCGTCTTCTTTCATAGCATTGAGGATATTTTTAGCTTGTTCTTTTGTCAGTTCTTCTTCCTTCAAATCTTCTTCTGTCAATTGTGAATCCTGTTGTTGCTGCTGCTGTTGCTGTTCCTGTTGTTGCTGCTCCTGATCTTGCTCTTGATTCTTCTCTTGTTCTTGATCTTGACCTTGTTCTTGTTTCTTTTCTTGTTCTTGCTGTTGTTGCATGCTGCGAATATGCTCATACATTATTTTACTGTTCGGATCATCAGGATCGTAGATCATGCTTTTTATAAAATGCTCAAGCGCCTCTTCGGTG
>JAYEJI010000044.1:0-4627 GCA_034660515.1 Fidelibacterota bacterium | reverse complement strand
TGCTACACCACCGGAAGCACCTTGATCATCAATGGTATGAACATTTGCTGTAGTCATATCGGCCAAAGCTGTTCCTTCAGGACAAGTGGTAACATATAGTCTACCTGCACTGTACATTGAAAGATAGGCTTCATCGCGACCGTCACCATCAAGATCGTAGGGGAGGAAATCCCAAAATGCAAAATCATCTTCACGGTCCAAGTCTGTCTGAATGTAGTTTACAGCTGTATAGCTGTCAGCTGAATCGTTTTCTACGATCAGCATTGCTCCATGATCCCATGGGGCAAAAAGAACTTCATTCATACCATCGCCATTCAAGTCGGCAATAACACCACCGTAGGGTGATCCGCCGATAGGGAATGTAGAACTTGATTTACCATGAGTAAATTCAATGACTGTTCTGATGTAGCCTTCAGCAAATGATCCTGAATCTACGGAAGCAATATAAAAATTGTCATTTGCAGAAGAGGCTCCGTTGTTACCAAAGAATATCTCTTCAACACCGTCTTGGTCAACATCACCTACGGTAAAGTTTTCACAATACCAGCGGTCGGCAGTTACAAGAGCCTTGAACAACTGAACAGGCGCGCGCATACTGTCACCGACTGTATCATATTCGTATGCCCAGATACCACCTTTTGTGTCGTCAGTAGCGTTAACACTCACGAGAAGTTCTTGCATACCGTTACCGTCAAGGTCGCCATAAGCAACGTGACGTGTAGATGATGAATATCCACCACCCATTTCACCGGTATCAAAGAACAACGTTGCAGAGTTGTCTCCATCAATTTCATAGACGTATGCTCTTCCGCTGGTGGAATAAGAAGCTAACATCACTTCTTTATTTCCATCGCCGTCAAAGTCACTGCCCACCCAAAGATCTCGTATAACTTCTGCACTGAGTTTTGCTCCGACATCGAATCCCTCGATACCGGCAGCAACAGCAGCCATCGTATTGACCTTATAAGGTGAAGCAAGTAGCACATCGCCTTCAGCATTGGTTTGTGCCGCAAACCCAAATGCAGCAAAAACCAACATAAGAATGAGTACTTTTCTCATGTGTCTTCTCCTTCTGTTTGTTATTTACCTTAATTTTTTAAGTCATGCTGAAAAATATATAACATATATATGGAGCACACAAACATTTTTTAAGGTTTGGACAGGGAATTATTAAGAATTGTTAAATCGTTAAATCGTTAAAGCGTCGAAGCGTTGACCTGCCAGCTGGTCGGAAAAAGAAGGTGAGGGATTGCAGATTGATGTTTACCCTGCGTAGTTTTAACGAAGCAGGGATTGTTGATTATTAATTTTAGATGGATGATCATTGATCAATCATAGATCAGTATTTTGCGATCTGCAGTCTGCAATCTATTGAATGAATTGCAGATTTATGATTGTCCCGTAGGGATGCTTTCGGCATTGTCTCTTGGATCTTTCTTAAACTCTCAACCCTCAACCCTCAACAATATCTCTTTACGATCTCTTCCATATCACCCTTCAACAGATCGTACATCCCCATATTCCTTAAAATGGCGGCAGGGTGATAGGTCCATGAATATCGAATATCGAACATTCGAACATTCGAGCAATCAAAGCAAATATTGAATCATAAACATTCGAGCATTCGAACAATCGAAGCAAATATTGAATCATGAACATTCGAGCATTCGAACAATCGAAGCAAATATTGAATCATGAACATTCGAGCATTCGAACAATCGAAGTTTTTTTACATACTTGGATATTGGTTATCCCAAAGGGATGCTTTCGGCATTGTCTCTTGGATCTTTCTTAAACTCTCAACCCTCAACCCTCAACCCTCAACAATATCTCTTTACGATCTCTTCCATATCACCCTTCAACAGATCGTACATCCCCATGTTGCGCAAAATGGCGGCAGGGTGGTAAGTAACACGCAGATCCACATCGTGATATCGGTAAGTGATGCCACGCATATCTTTGAGAGCGTTGGATTCACGTAATAAAGTATTCGCGGAAATGCGCCCCAGGGCAACAATGACCTTTGGTTTGATCAGTTCGATCTGCCGGTGCAGGTAGGTTTCACACAAGGCGATCTCCTCGGGGAGAGGGTCGCGATTTTTGGGCGGACGGCATTTTAAGACGTTGCCGATGAAGATATCTTCTCTTGAAAGTCCGACTTCCTGTAGAACTCTATCCAGCAGTTTACCGGCACGACCTACGAAAGGAACCCCCGTTTTATCTTCCTGTTCACCCGGTGCTTCCCCCACGAACATGATATCGGCATCGGGATTTCCTGCACCAAAGACAAAATAATTCCGGGTTTTACCGAGTTCACATTTCTGACAAGTATGAATTTCTTCGTAATAATCTTCGAGTGGATGCTTTTTGGGTGATGAAAATATTTCACGACCATATACATCCCGCATGTATTCGAGAAAAGGAAGTTTTTCCTGCATATTTAGTCTTTCGATTTAGTGATGGTTTGCCAAATGGCTTCTGCAATATCCGCTTTGGATTGAAGCGGTAAAGTAAGCATTTTATGCTTTTTATTAATAATTGTTACTTGATTTGTATTAGTGGCGAATGCCGAACCGCTTTCGCGAGGATTATTGACAACGATCCAGTCTAAGTTCTTCTTTTCCATTTTAGAAATGGAATTATTGAGTTCATTCTCAACTTCCACACTAAAACCTACCAGGATCTGCTGCTTTTTCTCTTTTCCAAGCTGAAGCAAAATATCGTCTGTCTTCTCCAGCTTAAGCGACTCGGGGATCTTGTCCTTTTTCAGTTTCCCCTCAGCAGAGTTTACGGGTCGTATATCTTCAACAGCTGCGGCCATGACAACGATATCTTGTTTCTTATAAAGATCCAGGACAGCTTTTTTCATTTCTTCAGCTGTTACAACATGCTGAGTATTACATCCTTGTGGATCGGGGAGAGCAGTCGGACCGGAAATATAATTTACGATCGCACCGGATCTTGCTGCAGCTTCTGCTAAAGCAATGCCCATTTTTCCCGTAGATGGATTTGATATAAATCGGATATCATCGATAGCTTCCCGGGTGGGTCCGCCGGTGATCAGGATGCGTTTATTTTGGAGTAGAGTTTTTTTTTGAGATGACAGTGCTTTTTCGAGGAAATGGATCAGGGTTTTTTCATCAGGGAGCCGGCCAATACCCCAACCTTCTTCAGCTGTAGCGAGTTCGCCGGTATCGGGCTCGATTATTTGATAATTCAGATCCCGCAGTTGCTGTAAATTCCGTTGAACAACGGCATTGAGGTACATGTTCTTATTCATTGCGGGTGCAATGACCGTCTTTTCGGGTTTTGCCACGAGTAACATGGTACTTAATGCGTCATCAGCGATACCGCCTGAGATCTTACCAATAATATTCGCAGTAGCGGGAATGATCGCGACCAGGTCGGCACTTTGTGTAATATCAATATGACGGGTGCCGACTATATCGGTTTCGGCTTTGAACATGTCGGTAATGACCTCTTTACCTGTAAAGGTCTCAAAGATCATAGGGGTCATAAATTCTTGAGCGGATTTCGTCATAACGACGGTCACATCGCATTCAAGATCCTGGATCAAACGCCGGAGCAGGGAAGCGCTTTTATAAATCGCTATCCCACCGGTTAATCCGAGGACGATCTTTTTACCCCTGAGAATAGACATGCTTATTCTTCGGTTTCAGGTTCTTCTTCTGATTCTTCAACTTTTTCGTATTCGAACTCTATCTTTTCCTGTTCGTAATCTTCCATAGCGAGAGAAGCAGGTTTTTCAAATGAATCGAAATCTGTATCGTTTTCAAAAACTTCGTCACTTTCGGGATCGATCATGGTTTGGATCGGATAGTCTTCATTCCGTTTTTGATTGATCTGTCGTGCGCGTTTTGCCATCACGGTGATCGCTTCAAAAATATCGTCCGGGCGATCGCCCTTGAAACGGAAATCTTTTTTCATTGGAGTGCCTCCAGTTTATTCATAATAAGGGTCTCTATTTTATCGACCGCATCGTTTAATTTATCATTTATTATGACGTGGTCAAACTTTTCTTTTTCTTTGCGTTCTTCCGGAATACGGGATAATCGTTTTTGAATTGTTGCTTCAGTTTCTGTTCCGCGATCCCTTAATCTCTTTTCCAGTGTTTCCATGTCCTGTACGTCAATGAAGAAAGACATGTTATGATCGGGATATTCTTCAAGGACCTTCAATGCACCTTTAACATCGATATCAAGAATAAAAACATTACCGTGTATCAATGTTTTTTCCAAAGGTTCACGCGGGGTACCATAGAGGTCATGGTGAACATGCTCAAATTCAATAAAAGCATTTTTTTCTATCATTTTTTCAAAGCTTGTTCTGTCTATAAAATAATAATGCTTTCCTTCGATCTCATGTTTACGAGGAGCTCGCGTGGTGCATGAAACCGAGAATAACCAATCTGCATGTTTTTCTTTCAAAGAACGTATAATGGTGGATTTTCCACCTCCGCTGAAAGAGACGAATATAATAAGCAAGCCTTGTTTCATTGGATATTTTGTACCTGTTCGCGTACGGTTTCGATCTCATTCTTGATCTCAACCACATGTTGGGAGATCTCTGAGCTGGATGCTTTATTACCCATGGTCGTAATTTCACG
>JAYEJI010000043.1:0-17455 GCA_034660515.1 Fidelibacterota bacterium | reverse complement strand
ATCCACCATCTTGATATAAAATTCCAGATAGTTATTTTGAGATGAACTTGATGCAATGGAATAAGGTCGTTTTATCAATTTGTCGGGAGGGCAATACTTCTCTTCCGGTACCGAATAAGGTACACGATCCGCTGTTGGCGGAAGTCCGAGTGGACAATATTGTCCCGACCTGAATTTAGGTAATTCCCAGTCAAGCGGTGCGATCCTGAAAATGCACAAGCCGGGTGCCACTTCGATCTTCTGCTGTAGTATGGCGTTCAATACTTCCACAATGTTATCTCCATTTTTATTGAACTGAATGAAATATAAGAAAACAATTGAGAATTGACAAAGGACAATTCGGTCAATTGATAATTGACAAAGGACAGTTGATAATTAGAATATCTTGTTGGTTGTAGAAAATATAACAGTGACTTGAAGAAGAATTTGCAATAAAATATTTTATTGCAAAATAATTGATCATCATCACAGATTTAAATATGCTCTTGAAAAACAACTAAAAAGAATCTGAATAACGTGTAAATATTCATTGTCAATTGATCATTGTTAATTCAATTGTCAACTGTCAATTGTCCTTTGTCAATTGCTTATTCCCATTCTATCGTTGCAGGTGGTTTGGAACTTATATCATAAACCACGCGATTGATACCGTTGACTTCGTTTATAATTCGATTCGAGATCTTGGCAAGGACTTCATAAGGCACATGCGCCCAATCGGCGGTCATGCCGTCCAAAGAAGTTACCGCCCGAAAAACGACAGCATTATCATATGAGCGTTCATCACCCATTACTCCCACGGACTGTACAGGTAACAGCACGCAAAATGCTTGCCATATCTTGTGATATTGATCACTGATATGAAGTTCTTCCATTGCAATATGATCAGCTTCCCTCAGAATATCGCATTTTGCTTTTGTAATAGCTCCGGGAATTCGCACACCAAGTCCGGGACCAGGGAAAGGATGACGCCAAATCAATTCATCATCCATATTCATTTGCTTACCTACACGACGAACTTCATCTTTGAAAAGCTCACGAAGCGGTTCAATGAGCTTGAATTTCATTTTTTCGGGTAATCCACCTACATTGTGGTGTGATTTAATAGTCGCTGAAGGACCTTTAAAAGATACGGACTCAATAACATCGGGATAAAGCGTGCCTTGTGCAAGAAAATCAAAATCACCTAAGCGATTGGCGGTCTCTTCAAAGACATCAATGAACATATTTCCAATGATCTTGCGTTTTTTCTCCGGATCGGTCACTCCGTCCAAAGCAGCAAGAAATCGATCTTCGGCATCAACATATTCCAGTTTCATGTGATAACGATCACGGAAAGTTTTTTGAACCTGTTCCGCTTCATGCAGGCGCAATAAACCATTATTCACAAAAACACAAGTCAATCGATCACCAATGGCACGATGTAAAAGAACAGCCACAACCGATGAATCCACACCGCCGGACAGACCGCAAATTACTTGCTTATTCCCTACTATCTCACGAACTTTTTCAATTTCAGATTCAATAAAATTAGCGGGGGTCCAATTTTGTTCACAAGCACAAATATTAACGGCAAAATTCCATAGTATCTTATTTCCCTGATCGGTATGGGCTACTTCAGGATGGAACTGAATGGCAAAAATGGGGCGATTCTCATGTCGGATCGCTGCAACGGGTGCATTATCCGTATGCGCGATCACGGAAAAGCCTTCAGGCATGACATCTACGCGGTCACCATGACTCATCCAAACGCTTAGATCTATATTTTTATCTATACCATCAAACAACCCGGCATTGTCATCGATCTTCAGGTGTGCACGACCATATTCACGATGATCGGCACGAGCTACTTTTCCATTATATCGCTGGCTCAAAAGCTGTAACCCGTAGCAAATACCCAGCATAGGGATATTAAGATCAAAGATCCGCTCATTGGGATGAGGGGCTTCTTTGTCATAGACGCTTGAAGGTCCACCGGATAAAATAAGTCCCTGTGGTTCAAATGCTTGTATCTTTTCAAAGTCTACATTAAAGGGATGTATCTCACAATATACATTGGCCTCACGAATACGTCGCGCGATCAATTGTGTATATTGTGATCCAAAATCAAGAATGAGAATTTTGTTGCTGTTCATGTATTATTATTCCTTTTATTCGGGCTTATTGTTGCGACGAGAAAATTCGCATCCGCAATAATCCTGACGATATAGATCCAATTCGCGGCTTAATTCATTACTTCGTTTAAAGCCATCTTTCTTTTTGAAATCCCAGGGTTCGTATCCGAGATATTGTTTGCCAATTCCGAAGATCGTTTTACTTACTTTATGTGGTGAAACAGTTAAAGTCGTTGTGAAAGATCCATATCCATTTGAACTTGCATATTGAGCAGTGCGAGCCAGGCTGTAAGCAAAGCAACGACTGCAACGCAGACCACGTTCCGGTTCGTTTTCCAATCCTTCTACCGCTTTGAGCCAGCTATTATGGTCGTAAACATCTTCGATCAATTCCACATCCCAGGTTTTTGCCAGTTTTTTGGCAGTTTCCAGACGTTTATCGTATTCTTCTTTCGGCGCAATATTGGAATTCGAGAAAAATATTACCGGTTCGATCTCTTCGGAGCGTAATCTTTCAACGCAGGCGCTTGCACATATAGCACAACAGGTATGTAATAGTATCTTTTTCATTAAATGTATTCGAGTAATCCTTATAGTAACTGGTAACTAGAAACTAGTGACTGGTGAAACGTGAACCGTAAGACGTGAAAAGTGAGAATATCTTTTTAACTTCTCAACTTCTTGATTCTCGACAGTTTAGTTCTTTACAACTGAGATTAAAACTCCATGATCATTAATTTCACTTACTATTTTAAATACAGTGTATCTCTCAATACAGTTATGTTCGTTGTATTCACCGTTTCTAAAATACACATCTCATCATCAAATATAAGTTCAGCAGTATTTTCAATTCCCTGATTTTCAAACCCTATGTTATACGTTCCTGTTCGGTTTGCTAACTGTAAACCAATATAAGCAGATGCGGGTCCGCAAGCCGGTAAAACAATTTCCGGTATATATATTCCCGTAAATTCAATGCTGATATCCCGGTTATTAACAGATGAATCGTATATAATTCCGTAATTACAGTTTGAAAAAAATGTATCGGTCCTTACAAAAATTATAATATTTTCTTCAGCGGAAACAGAATCCTGACTTAAAAATGCCGTGACATCATAAGGGAAATCACTATCTTCATCATTAAAGCAGGAAAAAACAAAAAATGAAATAAGAATCAAGATCATGATCATTTTAGCTTTTTTCATTTTATTTCCTTTCTCGACTATTAACCTTAGGCTGTTCAATTCTTCGACTGCACGGAACAGGCATGCCTGTTCCCTACACTGATTTTTGACTTCCGCTTACTATGTTTACAGCTCCCGACCATTCGGCAGTCCAACTATGTTGGTGCCAGCCGAAAGGTCTTCGCTCTTTTCTCTTTACTCCTTACTCTAGCACTCCGAACTCCGACACTATTTTTCTTCTACCCAGTAGTTAGGTGCTTCTTTCGTTATAAGCACATCATGCACATGGCTTTCACGAAGTCCGGCATTGGTGATCTGGACAAATTGGGCTTTTTCACCAAGAGCTTTGATCGATTCGGCACCGGCATAACCCATACCGCTTTGAAGTCCGCCAACCAACTGAAATACCATGTCAGAGAGTTCACCTTTGTAGTGGACACGGCCCTCGATACCTTCGGGGACAAATTTACCCGAGCCGGTTTTTTCATCCTGGAAATAACGATCGGATGAACCTTCTTTCATGGCTGCAAGGGAACCCATACCGCGATAAACCTTATAGCGACGACCCTGATAAAGTTCAACTTCACCGGGTGATTCTTTTGTACCGCCAAAAAGTGACCCGATCATCACAACAGATGCGCCGGCTGCAAGTGCTTTTACTGCGTCACCGGAGTATTTGATCCCACCATCGGCGATAATGGGGATACCGGCTTCTTTAGCTGCACGAACACATTCCATAACTGCCGTCAGCTGAGGGACACCCACACCGGCAACCACACGGGTCGTACAGATAGAACCCGGCCCAATACCCACTTTAACACAATCAACACCAACAGCAGCCAGATCTTTAGTTGCAGTATAAGTTGCCACATTCCCGGCAACCAAAGGTAAGTTCGGAAAGGTTTTTTTAATTTTTTTAACCGCTTTAAGCACTTTTTCGGAATGCCCATGTGCCGTATCAACGGTAATAACATCAACATTTGCTTTCACTAATGCGGCAACGCGTTCCAAATAATCTCCCGATACACCCACGGCAGCTCCCACGCGCAAACGACCAACATCGTCCTTTACAGCTTTAGGATATCTTATCTTTTTGCGAATATCTTTTATGGTGATCAATCCAACCAAATTACCCTTTTGGTCAACTACAGGAAGCTTTTCAATACGATGTTTTTGTAAGGGTTTTATTGCTTCCTCAAGCGTTGTTCCCATCGGTGTTGTAATTAAATTTTCAGATGTCATATATTCAGAGACTTTTGCGCTATAATTATCCGGTGTAATAAATCGCAAATCACGGTTTGTAATAATTCCAACCAATTTCTTTTTTTGAACAACCGGAACACCGGAAATATGAAAACGCGACATAAGGGACAGCGCTTCGGCAATGGGTTTATCCGGATCAATAGTGATAGGATTAATGATCATACCGCTTTCAGAGCGTTTGACTTTGTCCACCTCAGCAGCCTGACGTTCAATACTCATGTTCTTATGTATAAATCCCAAGCCGCCTTCCTGAGCAATAGCAATAGCCAATTGAGCTTCAGTTACAGTGTCCATCGCGGCAGAAACAAAAGGTATATTCAATTTAATATCTTTAGTGATGTAAGTTTCCGTTGATACATCACTGGGTAAAACCTTACTGGCTGCCGGAACAATGAGAACATCATCAAAGGTTAATGCTTTCATCGCTATTTTTTCTTTATTCATATCTATACTCCTTTTAGGGGATCGCGGATTACATCCGATCGGATTTTAGTTTTTCTGCTTCGATCTCATCCAGGATCTCCTGAGTGATGCCTGTCGGGTAGTCGCCTGAAAAACAGGCATCGCAGATCGGTAAATCTTTATATAGATCGCGTAAGCCTTCCACAGTTTGATAGATCACTTTTTCGCATCCCAGGCTTTCGGCGATCTCTTCTTCATTGTTGTTTGCTGCGATCAGTTCTTTTTTAACCGACATATCTATACCGTAAATACATGGATATTTTACAGGAGGTGAAGCAGAAACAAAATAAACCTCTTTTGCACCATACTCTTTCAGCATATGTACAATATGACGGGAAGTCGTTCCGCGAACGATGGAATCGTCCACTACAGCTATTTTTCGCCCGATGATAATATCTTTCATAGGATTTAATTTTTGTCTTACAACACGTTTACGTAATTCGGCGGTCGGTGTAATGAAACTACGGCCTACGAAACGATTTTTTGCTAACCCGCGTCTGTAAGGGGCTTCGATCATTTCCGCCAGTCCGGATGCAAAGAAATAAGCTGAATTAGGGACATCAATGATGATATCCGGTTTCACTCCGGCTTCATCTATCCGTTCTTTAAGTGCCTTTCCCATCCGTACTCTTTCCGATGCGACCAAACGTTGGCGGAAGATCGAATCTTCACGTGCAAAATAAATATATTCAAAAACACAGAAAGCATCCCGTTTACGTTTTAGTATCTTGGAATGTAACTTGTTATCCATATCAATAAAAACCGCTTCACCCGCTTCAAGATCCCTTACATAATCATAGCCGAGGTAATCAAATACGGCGGTCTCAGAGGTGAAAATATATTTTGTACCTTTTTCAGTTGCTTTTTTGCCTAGCATCAGGGGTCGAATACCATGAGGATCCGTAAAAGCAAGAAAACCCTTTCCTTTAATGTAGGTAATACAGGAATAAGCACCTTTGACGGTTTCCTGAACAAATTCAACGGTCTCGTAAATATCTTTGAGCTCAATATTAGCCAGATTTTTTTCCTGAAGATAGGCCGCAAATGTAAAAAGAAGTAATTCTACATCATTTGCCGTTTCGACCATTCGATGAAAATTATCATTCAGAACTTTTTTTAACTTAACGAAATTAATGACATTCCCGTTATGCACCATAGCTATTCCAAAAGGATAGTTTACCGCAAAAGGCTGCGCATCGATCGCTTCCGTTGAGCCGATCGTTGCGTATCTTACATGAGCGAGACCAATATTCCCTTTCAATTTAGACATATCCACCTTTTGGAAAACCTGGGATACATGCCCGATTCCTTTGTGCATACGGAAACGACCATTATTATAGGTCAGAACACCCGCAGCATCCTGTCCTCGATGCTGAATGGATATTAATCCGTTCACCAATTCGCTTGATACATCTTCAAATCCGCAGATACCTAAAACGCCACACATATATATTTTTCTCCTTTAAAGTCAAAGACTTTTAAAAACTTCCGTTTTCATCAGTCTTTGTACAATATTTATTGCTCATTTTCAAATATTTTTTTCAATACTTCAGAAAACATCTTGTGTTCCAAAGCAAGACCCTTGATCTTTATCTCTTCGAGCGTCGGACAATCACTGATGTTCAATTTTCTCTGCTCAATTATTACACCTGTATCCACGCCTTCATCTACATAGTGCACGGTAACAAAAGTTTCCTTTAATTTATTTTCAAAAGCCCAATCATAGCCCCCTACTCCCTGAAAGGCTTTTGTATCGGCAGGATGAATATTGATAATTCTCTGTTTATATGCTTGAATAAATCCCGGGCTTAATAAACGCATATATCCGGCAAGCACAATAAAATCGATCTTATAGCTTTCAAGGAACTTAATGACTTCCTGATCAAAATTTTCTCGTTTTTTACCCTTGGATGGTATGCAGGCTGTTTCGATACCAGCTTCAATTGCCGTTTGTAATCCCCTGGCATCAGATTTATTTGAAAAAACCAGAACCACCTCACAGGCTTCGCGCAAAATCCCCTCCCGTGTCTGACGAAGTATGGCATCCATATTGCTTCCGCGGCCCGAGATAAAGATTGCAATGCGTTTTTTCATTGTTCTATCGCTTAAAGAGGTTTCTAAAAATTCCTTTTAGGCCTTGCCGGTGCCGGTATCGTCCGGTCATGATCTTTTGTTCATTTATCAGCGAGGCTAAATTATATTCCCAGATCGCCGTATTGGTTAAGGTATCTGTTCTGGCAATGGGAGCATTGGTTTCGTAGAGATCATCGGGAAAATGCATCGTATATATCCATGAATATTGTCCCAGCATGGCATGTTTCAACATATTCCCAAATTCATTGGAGCTAACGTTTATTGTATCGCTCATTGTAATATAGCGTTTCAATATGCGATTCCCCTCATCATCATCCGTTATGTATATTTCACCGAACCATTCATTATCAATATCATTCAAAAGAAGAACATCTTTGAATTCCAGATCAATATGTATCCAGGTTATATCTTCGATCATGTAGGTAGAATGCCCGGTTACTGTCAATCCCTCCACAGTATCACATAAAGTTATAATACTTAATTCGGAAATTTCGTCATCTTCAATGCTGGTATACGACGGCAGTCCTATTTCAAAGGTGAGCCGTCCCGAATTGTCATTATTAAGCCATAATTCTTCCCTGTATTCAATGCAAGATGATAAAAAAGTAATGAGAATGAACATCAAAGCAAGACGGAAAAACCTGGGGAATGTTGAAGCGTTGAAACGTTGAAGCGTTGAAATTGAGGTCGAGGTTGAGGTCGATGGGCTAATGGGTTGATGGGTCGATCTCAATTTTAATCCACGATTTCTAATTTTCCGGCTCATCTCTTTTTACTTCTTACTTCTTTCCAGTCACTAGTTACCAGTCACTAGTTACTAATCACTTCTTTAGTGCCTTGAATGCAATATCCGTCCTAAATGCCATTTTATCAAATGAGACCTTTTTGATCTCGGAATAGCAGGTATCGACTGCCTTTTTCAGATCTTTATCCTTGCAAACGATATTAAGTACCCGTCCGCCTGAGGTCAATAATTTCTGTTCATTTTTCTTGGTCCCTGCATGAAAACACAGTGTACTTTCATCAAGGTCTTTCAATCCCAGGATCGCTTTCCCTTTTTCATATGATCCGGGATAACCACCGGAGGTCAGAACTACATCCACAAAGTATTCATCATAGAATTCCAGTTCCACATCTTCCAGGGTTTCTTCAAATGATGCAATGATCAATTCAAGCAGATCGCTCTTCAATGAAGGTAAAATAACCTCGGTTTCGGGATCTCCGAAACGCACATTGTATTCCAATAATTTTGGCCCGTCATCGTCAAGCATAATACCGAAATAGATGACACCTTTATAATTAAAACCCTCTGCCTCAATCCCGTCCAGAGTCGGAAGAATGATCTTTTCATCTATTTCATTCAAGAGTTTTTCCGTAGCCAAAGGAGCAGGACAATAAGCACCCATTCCGCCGGTATTCGGTCCTTTATCACCATCGTAAGCGGCCTTATGATCCTGGGAAGGCAATAAACAATTTATATTCCTGCCGTCCGTTATACCGATTATGGATAATTCCTGTCCCGATAACTTGCTCTCGATCAAATATTCGGCATTTTCACCGTATTTCATTTTAATATCATGAATAGCTTTGAAGGCTTCATCTTCCGAAGAACAGACATAAACACCTTTACCTGCGGCAAGACCGTCAAATTTAATGACCAGATTACCCTTAAGGTCCTTGATCATACCAACAGGATCGTCTTTTAGGGAATAAGTTTTAAAATCCGCTGTAGCTACTCCGTATTTCTTCATGAATTTTTTTGAAAATATCTTAGAGCCCTCAAGCTGAGCAGCTTCCTTATCCGGACCAAAAACCAATACATTAGAATCTTTAAAGGCATCCACGATGCCATTCGTAAGAGGAACTTCCGGACCGACAACGATCAATCTGATATTTTTTTTAGAACAAAATGCTTTCAAGGCATCCGTATCGGAGCCGTCCAGATCGATATTGTTCTTTGTTCCACCGTTACCCGGGAGAACGAACACTTTCCCGGTCGATTCCGATTGTTCCAGTTTCCAGACCAGAGCATGTTCACGTCCGCCTGATCCGATTACTACTATATTCATTAATTTACCTTTTAAAAGCATTTTCGCTTAATGATAGATACTCTGTTATTTCAATTTCACTTATTGAAATGTTGAATCGTTGAAATGTTGAAAAATCCGACAATTCAATTCTTCAATCTTCAATCTTTCGACTATCCGGGATCCTCTTCCCGATACATCGGGATTCGGTTAACCCGGAAGGTCAAGGTCTTCAACATTTCAGCACTTCAACGCTTCAACTCTTTAAAGTCCTTTTTTCAAATCTTTAATGATCTCGTTACATATCTTTTCTGCTATACCGGTGTAGGTAAAAGTACGTAGATTCGCCAATTCCTTTCGGACTTCATCGCTTACTTTCAATGAATTGATGAACTTATTCAGGTTCGCCACAGTGATCCCCTGCCCCCTGGTCAGACTTTTCATGATATCATAGGGATTTGCAAATCCTTCTCGTCGCAAAATGGTCTGAATGGGCTCAGCCAGCAGTTCGGGATAATCATTCAACTCCTTTTCACAAAAATCCGCATTGACCGTAAGCTTTTTCATTCCTCGTTGCGTTTCACGCAAACCAAGAGAAGCATGACCCAAAGCTACACCAAAGTTTCTCTCAACTGTACTGTCCGAAAGATCCCGTTGTAATCGTGAACGGCTTAATTTCGAAGAAAAATGCTCAAGCAGGGAATTCGCTATCCCCAGATTCCCTTCCGAATTCTCAAAATTAATGGGGTTGACCTTATGCGGCATGGTAGAAGAACCCACTTCCCCTACTTTGATCTTTTGTTTGAAGTAACCCAACATCAGGTAAACCCACATATCTTCGTTCATGTCGATCAAAATGGTATTGATCATTTTTGTAATAAAGAAATATTCCGACCAGTTATCATGATCTTCGATCTGCGTGGTTGCCGGATTCATTTCAAGATTCAGGCTTTCCAGGAATTTTTTTGAGAATTGTATCCAATTGATATCCTTGGAAGCCGATACAAAGGCGGAATAATTTCCGGAAGCACCATTCAATTTTCCACGGAATTTCAAATTTTTAAGCATTGAATATTGACGCAGAAGGCGAGAAGTAAAAACGGCCATCTCTTTACCTGCTGTTGTCGGGGAGGCCATCTGACCATGTGTACGGGCCGGCATGGGTATATTTTTCCATTCATTGATCTTTTTACCCATAAGGTTTAAAAAGTATTTTAATTGAGGTAATTGATATTTATCACGATATTTTTTTAATAATAAAGTATGAGAAATATTATTTACATCTTCGGAGGTCAGGCCAAAATGAACCATATTGGGATTGCGAAGCTTCAGCTCTTGAATAAGATAGACTTCACAGGATTTTACATCGTGATTTAGAGTTTGTTCGATCTCTTTGATTGCATCGTAATCATTTTTCGTGAAGGTTTCGGACATTTTTTCAATACGCTTGATCTCCCGCTTACTCAATGCCGGAAATATTCCCGTATCATCCAAAGCCAGCAGATACTGTAGTTCTACCCAAACCCGCGCCCCCATGAGTGCATATTCCGAGAAGTAATCGCCGAGCGCTTCGACACGCTTTAAATAACGACCGTCGAGAGGTGAAATTGCCTTTAACATCTCTTATCCTTTAATTTTAACCCTTTACTGCGACAGACCTGGCAGCCTGTTTTCATCCGCGCTAAAATATAATGTAAAGCGAGTATGTTTGGAATGTTTTTTTTTAAGAGTTTAGTGGTTTAGGAGTTTAGAAGTTTAGTTTGATTATTTAAGTCAAAATTAGATTTGAGTGGAATTGATAATGTCATAATACTATCCCTTCCTATAACCAATTGATTATCAACATCCTAAACCTCTAAACCCCTAAACTTCTAACCGTTTTTTCCACATCTTGTGGAAAAATTATTCAAACAACGCAATATATTGTGTTTAAAAAATATTTTTTATTTTTGACATTACAGTAAAATGCCCGTATCTTTGCAATTGGAATTAGAGGGTTTTTGTGAAAAATATTATTCGTTTTTTCTTCTTTGCTATTTTAGCACTGACAGGTTTTTTGTCTGCAAATGATCGTTATCCGGCGCCATTGCATAAGCCAACTGATTTACTGGCAGATTATGTGCATTATACAACAGTCGGTCAGCTCGGTCTGACCATTACCAATTTCGGTGTTTTGGGTGAAGGCTATAATAATCCGAACCAACCCAGTTGTATGTACAAACAATATCCCGATAATATTAAAGAACAAGTGGAACATATGTCTTATGGCGGCCTTTGGGTCGGAGGCATTGTTAACGGAGAAAAACTTGTAAGTACCGGCGTAGTTGACGGTGTTTTCGATTATGGAGCCCAGGGTTTTGAGTTTACGAATGATGGAGATTCGGTCTATGAGAGATCCTCGATCCCGACCTCTCCCGTATATTCCCCTCACGCGATCTCCCATCAGGATTATATGACGACTTTCCATGATAATAAGGATGTTGTAGAACATAGACCATTACATGTTCAAGTAGATCTGACCAGTTATGCATGGAACTTTTCATTTACGGATGCTTTCGTTATTTTAAATTATCATATAATCAATACGGGGTCTAATACGATAAAAGATGTTTTTGTTGGTATTTGGGCTGATGCCGCTATCGGTAATATGAATTATACGAGTATTTATGAACCCGGCGGCGGTTGGAGTTGGTATGACAACCTCAACGGTTTCGATGAATCCGTTTTTGATCCTATTCCCGATGATGCTTTCGGCGGGCTTGATCGAGATATTGCCTACCAATATGATGATGACGGGGATAATGGCTACGCTCAAAGTTATATTGGATTTTCATTTCTCGGTTCTGAGACCGTGCCACGGGCATACTGGGATACATATTACGATCAATGGATGTGGAACACATCATCGAACCTGACCTATCCGGAATATTATTTACCTCTTACCGATGAAGAACGATACGAAAAATTAAGCAACTCGGTACCAAAGCATTTAAATGACGAAGATTATACGGATGAAGGTTATCCTGCATCCTCAGCAAGCTGGATGATCCTTATAGGTGCAGGACCTTTTGGTTCAGTACCGGCTGTTTTAGACAGTTCTTCCTGGGAAATTCCTCCCGGACAAGCTATTGATGTTGCCTTTGCCGTTGTTTGCGGTAAATGGGCAAATAATAGTGAGCTAGATAATGCGGCTCGTCGTGCTTTACTTCGAGTCAATGCCGATTGGGCTCAAAAAGCATTCAATGGCGAAGATATCAATGGTAACGGTCGACTGGACCATGATATAAATGAAGATCAAAATGGAAATGGAAAGCTGGATCGCTTTGTTCTTCCGGCACCTCCTCCATCACCTAAACTACATGTCGTTTCCGATGAAAGTAAAGTGACTCTTTACTGGAACAATATCCCTGAATTCGCAGAAGATCCCATTTCACGTGAAAAGGATTTCGAAGGCTATAAGATTTATGCTCGTAGAAAGACCTCGGGACTTGCTGCGGAATGGAGCTTGCTTGCCACTTTTGATCTGATTGATGAATTCGGCTACAATACCGGTTTTGATTATATTCGTATCAAAGATGAATTGGGAAATCCTTCCTATGAGATCTTTGGACAGGATACTTTTTTCTATAAATTTGAGAACAGGAATCTTTTGAATGGATGGCCTGATAAAAACATCTTTGCCGTGACCTCATATGATAAAGGTGATCCCCGAACAGGTTTATTATCTTTGGAATCCTCCCAACTGGAAAATCGTATTACTGTTATTACCGGAAAACGATCCATTGATGATGAATTAACTAAAGTTGGAATTTATCCAAATCCGTATCGTGTTAATGCGGTTTGGGACGGTTCGGGTGACAAGGATCGTATGGTCTGGTTTACAGGACTTCCGGAAGAATCAACCATTCGGGTATTTACGATCTCCGGTGAATTGGTCAAAACAATTGAACATAATTCCACGTCATATTCCGGAAGCGATATTCGCCGTTTGAATGAAAGTTTTGGTTTGAGTACCGTATATTCCGGTGGTGAACATGCCTGGGATCTGATCACAGATCATAACCAGTCATTAGCTACCGGTATGTATATTTTTGCAGTAGAAAATAAGAGCTCCGGTTATGTAAAGACCGGACGATTTTTAGTCATAAAATAGAATCCTAAATCAAAGGAGAACTAAGATGAAGAAAATGCTAATTATTGTAATGGCACTCCTGCTGACCGTTGCCGCATTTGCGACCACGATCAGGGAAATCCAGTACACAGCAGATGTCAGTGGTGATTCACCACTGAAAGACCAGGTCGTAACCGTTTCCGGTATTGTCACCGGTGAACCTTACGCATTCGGTAACAGTAAAATGTATATCCAGGATGGTATAGGTCCCTGGAGCGGTATTTATGTTTACTTAGCTACCAACATCAATAATTTAGTTGATGAAGGTGTTATTGTTGCTGAAGGTGACTCGGTTACACTTACCGGTACAGTTGACGAATACTACGGTTTATCCCAAATTAAAAATGTTACAGCTTTGACAGTCGATCAAGTCGGTGTTGGTTGTCCGAAACCAATGTTATTAACTGCCGATTCACTTCAAACTGAAGCTTATGAAGGTTGTCTTATTCGATTGGAAAATGTTGCAATTAATGACACCATGAACAATTATGGCGAATGGGATGTTGAAGATGCAACTGACACTATTGCAGTAGACGATGATGGAAATGCCCCATATTATTTCTGGCCCGAAGATTATGATAGTCTGATCTCAATAACAGGCTTGATGACTTATTCGTATAGTGAACGTAAGATCATTCCTCGCCTTGCATGGGATATCATTGAAGGCCCTTTCAGTGGTGAAACAAAAGTTTATACCCGTATTCAGAGAATCCAGCAGGTTCGTGCTTCAGATCTTTTAAAAACACCGACTGATGGGTTATCAGATTTTTCATATCTGGTTGAGGAAGATACCACACTTTACATAAAAGGTGTTATAACGATGCCCACAGGTTTGAGTTATGCCGGTGATGGTGTGAAATTTATCTTATCCGATACACATGGCGGTCCATGGAGTGCGATCTTATCCTACAATGAAGATGCATCATTATATCCCGATATGTTTGCAGGTGATCTGATCGAAATGGGTGGTTACATTGGTGAATACAGTACTACCCCTGCAAATATGACAGAGTTCTGGTTGGTTGGTGATGTTAATTTACTGGGAATCGTCGATCTCCCGGATACGGCTGTTGTCACCACCGGTGACCTGCGTGTGCCGATCACTGCAGAACAATGGGGAAATAATATTGTACGTATTGAAAATGCAATTATCGTTGATAATGCTCCTGCATATGAGATCCTTGAGATCGATGACGGTAGCGGTTCCATTCTGGTAGATAACGATTCCGACAGTCTGACAGACTATATTGCTCCTCCCCCCATGACGCCTATCGAATCCATTACAGGCTGGGTATATCACCATTACGGATCCTATGCGGATTCTTCCACCTATAAGCTCTGTCCGAATTATGAAGAAGACATCGTTTTGGGTGAAGGCCCCGCTATGTTACTCTTCCCTACCCGTTTACCGGTTAATATTCCAACCTCATCACAGGCAGTTGTTGTTTCTGTAACTGTATCAACTCTTAGAAATGTCGATACGGCAAAAGTATTTTATAAAATCGACGACGGTTCATTCACAAGTGTAGAGATGATTGATTTAGGTAGTAATATCTGGTCCGGTACCATTCCGGCGCAAGCAAATAGCGCTATCGTTGAATACTATTACTATGTTGTCGATGATTCATCTGATGTATCTGCTCTTCCGAGTAATTACGCTGATGGAAAACTTTTTACATACAAAGTCCTTGATGGTGATCCTACCATTTATGACATTCAATATACTCATGCGGAAAGTGGTTTAAGTCCTTTACACGGCTGTGATGTAACATTCGATGCATATGTCACCATGGACGGCGCACTTTCAGCTAACTTCAAAGATGATGCAGATAAAGGCGCCATCACCGTTGCTTCCGCTCCGGGTGCATGGAACGGCGTTTGGGTTTTTGCAGATCCCTCAGTTTTGGCCGCTTTCCATGAAGGTGACATAGTCACTGTTGCCGGTAAAGTGGATGATGATCATGAAGCTTATTGGGCATATCAGACTAACACCTATGTTGTTGGTACGGTAACGCTTAAGATCAATGAAGTGCCCTTGGCAACAACACCGGTTACATTAGCTGATCTGGAAAGTGATCCGGAAGCTTATGAAGGTGTTTTGATCGAGATAGATGATGATTCTGAAATAGGTTCGATCAACTCATATGACCTGACTTTGACTGATGGTACTTACTCATTCCTCATGGATGATGATATTGTAGCGGATTCGATTCTTGATATCAATTATCAGGAAAATGCTATTCTCGGAAATGCAGATACTCTTGTTGCCGGTGATTCACTCAGCAACGTAATAGGTGTTGTCATCTTCTCATACGGTAGTATTAAGATCGAAGTTCGTCAAGTAAGTGACGTCACGATCATAGTTAAAGTTATTGAACCCGGCGTTGCCGATGTTCCGAATAACTTTATCCTTCATCAGAACTATCCAAATCCTTTCAATCCCGTTACGACCATTCGTTTTGACCTGGCAAAAGCCACGAATGTTAAACTGACGATATATGATCTGACAGGTCGTGTGGTTGAAAATTTGGTTAACACGAGCATGAATGCAGGATCATACGATCTGCGCTGGAATGCAAGTCATCTCAGTTCAGGTATGTATCTCTATCGTATTGAAACACCTGAATTCACTGCAACAAATAAACTCTTACTCTTGAAGTAAAAAGTAGATAAAGAACCCGCCCCGATTATTCGGGGCGGGTAATCATTAAAAAATGAATAAGCTAAAACAAATAATATCTCCGGTTTTCATAACAGCCTTACTGTTAACTCTGGCAGCTTGCCAACTTTTTCATCCTCCACTGCCTCCTTCAACTGCACATAACCTGCCACCGGAAACCCATGTTTCATTCTTTTATCATCCCGATACGACCTTGGGTCCGGGAGATTACTGGTTGAATAATGGTGATACGGTCTGGGTACAGGATACCCTGGTCATGGGCCTTGATACGACAATATCTGTCCAGGAAGTACACTGGTGGGGTGATGATCCGGATGGGGATGTTATTGGTTATTATTACCGCTGGTCATATATGGATGAAGCGGTATTCACACAGGACGAATCAGCAATTTTTTACTTACCTTTGCGGACTCAATTCGATATCTACAGCCTGCATGTTCAAGCGATGGATAATGATAGTTTAATTGACTCATCACCGGCAATTGCGTCCTTCCCTGTCTTAAATTCACCGCCTCAGGTTGAATGGAAGTTAAATTCTCTTCCTCTCAGTACAAGAACGGAAGATTCTTTACATTATTCTTTTACCCATCACTCCTTTTTCTGGGATATTTCAGATATTGATGGACAGGAAACGGTTACAGATATTTATTATTCAGTAGACGATACAACAACATGGCAACATATCGATGGTAATGAACGTGAGATCATGTTACGGGATCTAACTCCCGGAAAACACCGTTTATATCTTAAAGTAAAAGATATTGCCGGTGCTGAAAGTAATACCATATCCTTCCCGGATCCCAATAGCGATGATTCCAAGATCACCAGTTGGATCGTCAAAGAACCTATGGGTAATATTTTGATCGTAAATGATTTTCCGGGAGATCAGGTTGCCTATAGTCATCAAAACCTATACAGCGGTATTTTTACGGGCATTGTTGGAACAGAGGGATTTTCGATCTGGGAGATTGGTGGAGCAAGTACAAATACCGCCAATATTATTCCCTACTCCCCTGAAGATATTGAGCTGAATCTCAGCACTTTCTCAAAAGTATTTTGGTATACTTTCCGCGGTTCCAACAGCTTGAACGAAGCCTCATTGGCCTTAACTCGTTTCGTAGCGGATGGTGGTACACTTTTCATGGATAATGCTCAAAAAGTAGCAACCAACAGTCGTCCCGATACGATCTGGACTTTTACAGATATTGATACGGTTTATCAATACAGTCCCACAGGAAGGATCTATTCGGGAGTAAATATAGAGGGCAACTGGGGTGACACAACAGTAAACAATGATCTCCAACTGAAAGTCTCTTCCACCATTGCAGATAAACTCTATGCGATAGTACCCGGAAGCACCTCAACTTTGCGTTATTTCTTTGAACACGATTCTTTGAATACCAGTGACTATACCGGAACGCCTCCCATCATGATAGAAACACCAATTGGTACCGGGAAATGCT
>JAYEJI010000042.1:0-4714 GCA_034660515.1 Fidelibacterota bacterium | reverse complement strand
TAGCAGTTTCTTTAAATATTCCAATAGTATCTTGTGGCTCACTCTCTGCCAAATCAATAGTGCATATTTTAGATTTTCCATTTGTAAATAATCTAACTCTATCTCCAACAAAAACATTTAATCGTTACTGTTAATAAAAAAGTTAAAACAATCCTTGCTCAAGGGGGTAATGAAAAAATATTATTAGTTGAAATGCTGGATTTAATGCCAAGGATTAAAACAATTATTGATTCTGTTCCTAAAAAAGAAATTGAAATGTATTTTTACGAATATGATGGTTTTTATTATTACATAAAGTTATTGGAAAATTTAGCTCAAAGCATTGCCGATGGACATATTACAATACCAGATTAACTAGAGCCAGATAGTTTACTGATCTTTGATAATCACAAGAAAAATTGATTAAATTAGGCGCGAGAACCACCAAACATGCACGTTATCTTCGCTTTCAATTAGCAGAATTTATGGTATCCGGGGAACTATTTGGAGAAATTTTACAAAATATTCATCGATTAAAATTTATGCCTGGATAAGGGAAAATGGCTTGTATTAATTTGTCCATACAGAGTCAAAGGGTTTATTTATTTGACGGATATTTCTGTGTTAAAAAAGCTTGTTTGGCGCATAAAATATACAACGTGAACAAAATCTTTCAGACTTTCATATCACATACAAAAAAGTTTACGCGAATTGAAATTTTTGATGATTTTTTAAAAATTAGGGGTAAAATTTCTTTTATCAAACAAAAATAATAGTTACTTGAGAAATGTCGGATTAATTTAGAAGGAGGAATAATGTGGCGGTCACAATCAAAACATAATGCAGAAAAATTAGAAAGAGCAGAGAAATATCTACAGGAAATTTGTAAAGAAACACCTAAGATATTTGATCTTATACAAGCTGCTAGATATGGACGGATGGAAATAATTATCTTAGGTGACATAGAACAACTCAGACACAATCGCGAAACGCTGATAAATTATTCTTCTTGTATGTACGGTAAAATACTTTGTGCATGTATTGATGGTTTAGATGAAAAATTAGCTATGGCGGCGCATGAAATAGAAAAAGAATTAGAGAAACGTGGGGATTATACTTATGCGCAAGAGCGCGGGTATTTATTAACGGAAACTAGAGAACGTGATCCGGATCTTGCCGATAAGCTTTTCTATGAGCAACGCATGTAAAGGTTTTTGTTTTGCCTGATGTTTATGATCCATTCGAATAATATAAGATAAGGCAGACTCAGACGTGCTATAATCGCCTAACAGTCCAAAAACGACCGAGCCATTAACTTCTATTAACAAATGATTTAAATGGGAATAAATATGTTTCGAACACAATCCACAGATAATTTAGATAAATTAAAGGAATTATTTACTTATCGAAATATATCCGGCACAGATGAATTAAATGATGATGATTTTACTTTTTACTCTCGCATCGAACAAAAAAAAGCATTTATAAAATTTGCTTATATTGGCGACGATTCTTTGTATTTACCAAAATTGTCACATGGGCAAAAATCTTTACCGCCAGGCGGATGGAAGTTACATATTGCTATTGACGATAAAAACCCAGAAAATATCGTTAAAGCATGGGATATAATAAAAGATATATTGATTGATCAACGAATCGCAGAAGCTAAAGTTATTAAACCAGGTGTATCATTCGCAAGTGATGTCACACAATGTGGGAAACAGATAACAATTTATCAGTTTTTCAATCCTGAGCGGGATTGGAATGCAATTATTCATGAAATCGAATTACGATTAATGAGAGCTGAAATTCATGCTGGGCAATTTAGTCCAACTGATAAGCCAGTGACGGGTAGTATGTATATTACTTATCGCAACGATTTAAGTGAAGATTCCGGGCATATTATAGATTCAGGAAAGACTATGGGCTTTCCTGAAGATAAGCGGTATAATCCATTTGAGCGTCCCGATCCTTTTGTCGATATTAAAATTCAGTTGCAACCTGAAGAAACCACTGATTCAGGATTAAAACCGTAGTAGGAGGAAACAGATATGATATTTACTAATACAAGTCGCAATATAAGCGTTGAATTGTTAGGCATATCATCTTGTAAACTAACCGTTATTGATGAAGATTTAAAACAACTCGATGGGATAAATCGATTATTAAATGCTTATGTTAGAGAAGCACCATTAGATGGAGGTATTCCTGTACAATTTGAACATGGTTTAAATTTAGAAGAAAAGTATATTACATTTACAGGTAATTTGATCGATGTTGTTTATGCTTTAAGAGAGTTAGATCGTCTGGATGATAGTTTGCGGGATGATATTACAGAGCAAATTGTTCTTGATACCATGAGGCAAGCATTCGATACAATTTCTGCCGAAAAGCGAGAAGGTTTTATTACTAAATTAAGAGCAACTATTGAACCAGAACAACAACCCACCGCACCAGGATTACATCAATAATATTTTTACTGGTTTTTGAGTGTTTTGATTTTTATCAAATTGGGGTTAATTGTCCAAACGCACGAAATTTCCGCCGACATCTCCTTAGCCCTTGCTGCGCCTAGCTTTCGCCGCTCAAATTGATTTTCTGGCCAGGATTTTCCCAAAACTCGGAGCGTACCTGAAATAACTCTCCCCAAACCCAAGTAATGGGTCATTTTCTGGTGGTCCGGTTGTTTCTAACGAAAAAAGTCAAAGAGTGACCCATTTACGCACGAATCCGGGTCGAACCTCAACAAGGGGCAAAGCAGGGTGTCATTTTAGAGTATACCCTAACTTGACGTCAGATACCCAAACAAAATATGTCAGAATAGAGTTAAAATAATAATTTATTGACACAAACTAAGTAGCGCCTTAAACTTCAACCTGACAATTTCACAATCAGGAGCTAAATTATGTCACCAGGCAAAACAATTGGATATGCGAGAGTTAGCACCTACGAGCAAAATCCAGAGAGACAGCTCAAAGGTTTAAAATTAGATCAAGTTTTTATAGACAAAGCATCCGGCAAAGACACAAAACGGCCACAATTAGCTGCATTATTAAATTATGTGCGCGACGGCGACACTATTATGATTCATAGCATGGATAGGTTGGCCAGAAATTTAGATGATTTGCGCAAACTGGTTTATGACTTAACCGAACGGAACATAACAATTCAATTTGTGAAAGAAAAACTTATTTTTACCGCTGATGAATCACCTATGGCCAATTTACTTCTTTCTGTAATGGGTGCCTTTGCTGAGTTCGAACGTGCATTAATTAGAGAGCGACAACTAGAGGGTATAGCTCTTGCAAAAAAACGTGGCGCTTATAAAGGCAGAAAAAAAGCCCTAAATGATGAACAAGTGCAAGAATTAAAAAAGCGAGTAACAGCTGGTGATCAAAAAAGTAAAATTGCGCGTAATTTTGGTATTAGTCGTGAAACTTTATATCAATACATAAAAGCCAAAAAATAAAATTTTTGATTATGGGACAAATCGAAATCCGGCCGGAATCCTAGACAAAAAGGGTCGTTCCTCAATCTAGGCCGTCCTCACATTAAAATATCCCCCTCTGGTACGACTTGTAGTATAATGATTGCTTAAATGTAAGATAATGCGCCATTTTATGAGGGGATATTTGACGCCCAATCGCGCAGATATATACCAGCGCATTTTTCCTATGGATTGAATTATTCAGCTAAGATGGCAACATAAATAAACAAAATAACTAAATGAGAGAACCAGAGGAAAAGCAAATATGCCAAAAGTAGCCATTGGTATTAGTGTTGGAACAGAAAAATTTGAAATGCCCCACTGGATGGTAACTTTCCAATGGGCATGTGCTAAGGCTACGCCTAATGGAATAGTTAGTTTAGAAGTTTGCTGCACATTACAACGGCATACTTTAGCAATTTGTGACTCTGAACTAATACAATTAGAAGCACAGCTACGACAGCATCCTCAAAAAGAGGATGCTACCCATGCAGAAATTATTGCCTTAAGAATAAAAATCGAAAAAGCAAAACAAAGAATATTCGATGAATCAAGAATACATGGTGATCAATGGATCGAAAGAAATATTATTCCTAATTTAGTTGAAATGCGAAAATTGACACATTCTTTTGGGGTACGGTTAGAGGAAGATTGGCATCGTTGGAATTTATGGTTAGACCACGGGCGTTTTCCCGAATTACGTGCTTTGATTGATGTATTTTATGCAGAAAAAACCGATTTTAGAATTGCTATGGACAGCTCTATTGAAGGAGCAAAACAACGATTTTCTGAAAATCACATAGACTATCCAAAACCAGAAACAGCTGGAATACCCCAAGCAATTTTAGATGAAATTATTAACGCACACTGTTATGAGTATTTAGCAGAAGAAGTTGCAGGGGTAATGGGACTATGGCAAGAAGCGGCTTATAACATGATTATTTATCCTGATAAAGTTATACCCGTTTTAGACGAAGGGCGAAAGCTTTTAGTCCCCGCAGAAGAAAAAGCATTATTGCATTGGAATAAAGTAGGCAGAAAAGTGCCTAAACCGCCGACTGAACAATTTTTGGATTCTTTTTTGCTGCTTGCGCGACGAAATGGCGTAGTTGCTCCAACAGATGACATCCCTATAGGAATACGTGAGCCACTTGATGAATGTCTACGAGGTTTTTTGTCGGTTTGGCAAGCATCAGAGGCAAATGGTGATCTTGAAATACCTGCATTTTTCTTAGGGCACTTTGCAAA
>JAYEJI010000041.1:0-4807 GCA_034660515.1 Fidelibacterota bacterium | reverse complement strand
TTTTCATCGCATCCTTGCTTTTATCAGCTATATATGCACAATCTTCTTTTCTCGACAACTCCCATCTTCGCTGAAGCTTCGATGGGCAAGCGACAACTCAACGAAGTACCCCAGGTGTTGCCGGATCGGGAGAGGCTGGAAGAAAGATATCACGACTTTCAGTCGTTCTCGTAACTAGTAACTGGTAACTGGTAACTAGTAACTGGTAATATGTGATCTGGATCACATCCAAAATTTTACCATTGATTGTTAAAATCTTCCCAAATATATTTTGCTGTGCTATTATCGCT
Source organism: Fidelibacterota bacterium (assembly GCA_034660515.1). Taxonomy (GTDB): domain Bacteria; phylum Fidelibacterota; class Fidelibacteria; order Fidelibacterales; family Fidelibacteraceae; genus M50B103. The sequence goes on along the minus strand of JAYEJI010000041.1, from coordinate 4,517 downwards.
TAAAGAAAGCATTTTAAAATTCACCGTGAAGTTTTTACTTGCTTATTGTTAAGTAATACATTAACATCAAGAGTTGAGATTTGAAAGAAAATCAAATAGAGTTCAAGGAAATAACAGTTCCGCTTCCGGCAGGCAGTAAAGCAGTTAATACTCTATATTATGTAGTCGATAATGACAGATCTGATATTATTGAAAATTTGGAAAAATTAGATGTTAAAACATTTAGAGTTGTTAATCGAATTTTTGCCCATATGATAATTAAAAATACGTGCAAATCGGAAATGGTTCAATATAGGTTAAGACAGCATTCATATGGCGAAATTAAACCCATGCCACACCGTTTTTTCTTTTTTAGAAAATTCGGGAACCATATTATATTTTTTGACTATCGAAATAAGAAAAAAGACAGTTTAGGCGAAAAAGTCTACTCAATTATAGAAAAGAAAATGAGGAAATATGAAAAAGCCTTTAAAAGATATCGAAAAGAAGGTAAATGATCTTTTACATGCAGAATTAACCACTGAAGATAAGGCCTGGGATATTATTTTTGAGTTTTATCATCATGTGTTGACTCGCATGGAAGAACAAAACATGACTCAAGCAGATCTGGCTAGAAAACTAGGTAAATCAAGGTCAGCAATTTCTCAATTATTAAATAAAACACCGAATATCTCTGTAATTAGAATGGTAGAAATTGCAGATGCGGTAGGGCTTGAATTTTCATTGACACCCATTAAAAGTAAAAGAGTTCAACAATTCCGCACCTCATACATTCCGGAACACCCAAAACGGGTAACATCCCGAATGGAAGTCAATGAAAAGTGACGCGTGAAAAGCAGTAGGCACTAGGCAGTAATCAGAAAATATTTTCATTATTGCAGGAAACGGTCGAGACCATTCCCTAAGCTTTTATCAATCTCTGTTTCTCACACATTCCCACACTCGTACCTTCGTACCCTCTTCCCCTCGTTTAAATAGAAAGTATTTCGATCAGATCCAACAACTGCTCATCCAGCGGCCGTTTTTCTTTTTTGGCGCGGGAGAAGGGTGAGGTGACGATCTTGCCGTTCATCAACCCGACCATCACGTCCTTTTTGCCGTCCAGAAGCGCTTCGACAGCCGATACGCCCATGCGGCCGGCATTTATGCGATCGATCGCGGTTGGAGAGCCCCCGCGTTGGATATGTCCGAGAATGGTAACACGCACGTCGTATTCAGGATGTTCTTGCCTGACCTTTTCCGCGATCTTGATGGCTCCGCCGAGCTCGTCGCCTTCAGCTACCAACACGATACTGCTGGTCTTGTGCTTCTTGTGTGCGCTGTCCAGAAATACGTTCAGCATATCGTAATCGTCTGTGATCTCTGGGACCATAATGGCTTCGGTACCGGTCGCGATCCCGCCGTGGAGCGTCAGGAATCCTGCGTTGCGTCCCATCACTTCGATGAAGAAAAGGCGATTGTGCGCCGAAGCGGTATCCCGGATCTTGTCGACCGCTTCCACAACCGTGTTCAGGGCTGTGTCGTAGCCGATGGTATAATCCGTTCCGCAGATATCGTTGTCAATGGTGCCGGGGATCCCGATGATCGGGAAAGAAAACTCATCTCCAAAAACTTGTGCGCCGGCAAAGGTCCCGTCTCCACCAATTGTCACCAAGGCATCGATCCCGCGGGACTGAAGATTTTCATGGGCTTTTTTGCGGCCTTCTGCGCTCATGAAATCCATACAGCGGGCCGTTTTTAGAATGGTTCCACCGTGCTGGATAATGTTGCTGACCGAATGGGATTGCATTTCTACCATATCATTATCAACCAGTCCCTGATACCCCTGCTTGATCCCGTAGACTTGCAGACCATTGTAGATCGCACCACGAACGACCGCGCGGATAGCCGCATTCATGCCCGGTGAGTCCCCGCCGGAGGTCAGGACGCCGATACTTTTGATATTGTTTGACTTCATGTTCTATTTTCCTTATAAATGACTTCATTTCAACTTACAGAAAATCACCGTGGCAGGCAAAAGATTTAAGACGTAAAACGCCTGCAGGCCGAAGCCTTGGCGTAGGCTTGTGACTCATGCGTGAGGCGTAAAATGTAAACAGAAAAAAATGCGTCATCCTGTCCGCCAGCTGGCGGAGTCCCGAAGGAAGATCTCTCTGTAATCACATTACAAAAAATATTTAAAGATCAAAAATAATTGACCATTTTAGGATATATTTCCTTCTTTTCTTTGCTGACCAAAGAAAAACAGTAAACGGTAAGCGGTAAACTGTAATCGGAAAGAGAATGTTTTTACCGAATTCAAAAAATACCTTAAAGCATTGAATTATAGTTTATCACTCAAATGATATTAATTGTTAACTGTCCTCTGCCTGCCTTGCCGAAGCCTTCTTGTCATCCGTAGCCTTCTTGTCATCCGTAGCCTTGGCGTAGGATGAGGCGTAGGATGAGGCGTAGGATGAGGCGAAGTTGGTAGCGAAGGCCGGTCAATTGTCAATTGAATACGCGTCGTCGCGAGGCGGCCCCGGAATATTATTTTGGAAGTTACAAAAAGAAGTTCACTTCTTCTCTTCTCAGTGCACAGCGCCCATTTCTCAGCGCAAAAACCGGGGTACTCATAATTCAAACTTATAACTCATAACTTGCTTACATATATTTCATATTTTCATTCCCTTTTTCGGCAAATCAGCCTAACTTATCACTCAAAAAAGGAGCCCCATTGTCCAAGATCCGCATATTGCCCGAACAGCTTACCAATAAGATCGCTGCAGGGGAGGTCGTCCAGCGTCCTTCATCGGTCGTAAAGGAATTAATGGAAAACGCCATTGATGCCGGTGCGACAGATATTCTGGTCTCGATCGTGAACGGCGGCAAGGATGTCATCCGGGTAGTGGATAATGGCGAAGGTATGAGCGAGGACGATCTGCTTCTGGCTTTCGAACAGCATGCAACCAGCAAGATCATGCAACTTGACGATCTGGAAAATATCCGCACCCTCGGTTTCCGAGGGGAAGCGCTTCCCAGTATTGCTTCGGTCTCCATGACGGATGCTCAAACATGTCAAAAGGGCAGTACCGAGGGAAGCCGGCTTATCATTAACGGGGGAGAGATCCAAAGCGTGGAACCTGTTCCAATGAAACCGGGGACCCATGTTACAGTCCGGCGCTTATTCTACAATACACCGGCCCGGCGTAAATTCCTCAAATCACCCAATACGGAATATCGTCATATTGTTGATACGGTTCGTCGATTTGCTTTGGGTTACCCGAATTTACGTTTTCAATTATTCTCAAATGATAGTGAAATATTCATTCTTGAACCCTCGGATCTGAAAAAGCGCATTGTGGATGTGTTTTCGGCGCATTATGAACAGAAGCTCATCGGTATCGAAGGCAACGATGGTTTTATGAGTCTGAACGGTTTTGTGGGCGGACTGGATCTTGTCCGCAAAAAAAGCGGAGAGCAGTATTTATTCGTGAACAATAGATTGGTCAACGATCGTCTCATGAATTCAGCCGTCTATGCCGCATTCACCCCTATGATCGAAAAAGGGGAGTATCCCTTCTTTGTTCTGAAGCTTTTCTTACCGCCTCAGGATATTGATGTCAATGTGCATCCGCAAAAGACCGAGATCAAATACCGCAATGAATGGCAGGTCTATCATTTTATCCGCAACAGCATTGCCAATATTCTAAAAGACACTTTGCGTGTTGTGCCCAGTATGGAACGTCCGCCGGTGACACTTTCATTTGGACAACAGGCTTACAAATTACAAAATAGCATACCCGTACAGCAACGCATGCCCTTGGATGGTATGCCTGCAAACCAAGCACCCGAACCCCCCATTTTACCGGATGATCATCCCTTAACACGACGGATCGAGCAATTCAATAGTAATTTGCAGGATACACGGGGCCCCTCATCGAATGGGAATGATAAGGTCGTCTCTCTTTGGCAGGCACACAATAAATATATCTTTGCACAGATCGCCTCCGCGATCATTGTGATCGACCAACATGCCGCGCATGAACGCATTCTTTTTGAAAAAGCCCTAAAAACTTTTACGGACTCTTCCGCGCAAGCTTCGCAACAGCTGCTTTTCCCCGTCTCTTTGGAATTATCACCCGACGATTTCTCGCTTCTTGGTGATGTCGTCAAGGAATTTGAGAATTTGGGCTTTTCTTTACGGGCTTTTGGCAAGAATACCATGCTTATTGAAGCCGTACCTGCCGATCTGCGAAATATCGATGAAGGCCAGGTGATTTTGGAGATTTTGGATAACTACCGCGAACGCAAAGAAACCCGTCACAATAAGACTTACAATATGGCGGCATCCTATGCTTGCAAAGCGGCCATCAAAACAGGTGATGCACTCGAACCCATCGAAATGCAGAATCTTGTCGATCAGCTTTTCCAATGCGAATCCCCCTATGCCTGTCCCCATGGCAGACCTACCATTGTGAACCTGACGATCGATGAATTGGATAAACGTTTCAAAAGAACGTAAATGTACGGAACAG
>JAYEJI010000040.1:0-4859 GCA_034660515.1 Fidelibacterota bacterium | reverse complement strand
ATGACCGGTACAGATCCCGGAGATTTTACTACGATCTGGTCCAGCTCCGATCTGCCGGATGACTGGGAATTGGTACAGATAGATATTGACTGGTATAACAATTACGGAGAAACCGTTTATTTTGCCTTTGTCTATTCAAGCACTTTTGGTGAGATTTGGACAATTGATAATGTTTACATGGATTTTGATATTGACGGCTATTATGAAAATTTTGATGATTTAAGTGGCTGGACGAACAGCGGTGGACATTGGGGCCTGCATAGCGTGGGCGGAAATTACGCCATGGGTGTTGACGGGGTCAAAGAATCCGCCTATCTTCCCGATCCGATCGAAACCTGGGATGCTTGGGAGATCTCACCTTTTATCAAGATAACGGAAAGCCATCACATTCTTGGTTTCTGGCAAATGGGCTGGGCCGGTGAATACGATACAAAACCCAATGAGATCAGGGCCGTTCACAGTACCTATTCGATCGAAGCAAGCTCTGAAGTCGTTCGGACAGTCTATCCGGTTCCAAACGGTTGGCAATGGACCACCATTGATCTAAGTGCTTATATTGGCCAAACTATCATGATCGGCTTCAGGTATCAATCCAATGTGGGTTGGTACTGGAATGGAACGGAATGGCTGGCTTATTGGGGCGAAGATTGGTATATCGACGATCTCCAACTCTTTGAGAACGCACCCGCCATGGTGGCGGATCCTAATGCCAAACCAAATGAAAAACCGCTTAAGTTCGCAACATCACCCAAAGGCAAGCCGATTGATCTCGGACAATTCAAGACGGCCAATCCGGTTCAAACAATTTCAGGAGTTCTTGCTTTAGAAGCACCGGAAGGAAGCCTTGATCTTCCAAAAGAAAAACCGGAAATAGCGATCAAACTCAAACCGGTTGAAACACAATTAGCGCCCTCTGTGCTGGCAACACAGCTACCGGAACTTCAAGGCTATGAAGTCTATGGACGTTTCTCAGGAGAAACTTATTATGACTATCTTGGTTATGTAACCACACCATCCTTTGTAGATTGGGATACCTACCTCGGTTATGAGCGGGAATATTATGTCGAAGCGGTTTACGATCAAGGCAATAGTCAGCCATCAGAAAAGGTTTTCATCAAGGGTGGTACATCATTGTTATCCAATGAATATGCCTATGATACGGGTATTCTGTTTTACTCATACTGGTGGCACCCCGGGAACAGTTTTGCAAATAACTTCTGGTTTCAGGATTCTGTGTTGAAAGCAGAAAAAATGAAAGTACATGTTGCCAACCCGGGTACGTTCAAGATGCGACTCTCAGCTTACGCAACTGATGGCAGTATCATTCCGCAGTTTACCAGCAGTACGATCTCAGCCCCCAGTGCGGGGTGGTATTTGGTTGATGTTCCTTCCAGTGTTGAAGCAGCAAATGAATTCCTGGTAGAATTCATGCCGCAAGATACACTTATTCGGATGAGTTATGATACCTACTATACGCCAAATGCCAGTTGGTTCCATTATTCCGATGACAGTTGGGAAGAAGCGAATTATACATTCTTTATTCGTTTGATCGGAGATATTACCGGCCCGGTAGCTATAGCGGATGCCGCCTTGCCTCAGGATTTCAAGTTGGAACAAAATTATCCAAATCCTTTCAATCCAACCACCACGATCCGATTCCAAATACCGGAAGCCGCGGATGCCGCTATAAAGATCTACGATATTCGTGGCGCACTTGTGAAAACCCTACTGAATTCACACAAGGAAGCCGGGTATTATGATCTTGTTTGGGATGGAACGAATACGCAAGGCAAACAAGTTGCGTCAGGTGTGTATTTGATTAAGATGATAGCCGGTGAATTTACCGATACCAGGAAGATGGTGTTGGTGAGGTAAATAATAAAATTTCAATTACACCGGGTTTAAACCCGGTGCTACTGAAAATGCATAGATCAACAATAGGGGCGCATTGAAATACGCCCCTTTTATTTTTAACCGAAATGTTTTATAATGTTTAAAAGAAATAAACAAAAAGGTCCCGATATGAAAAGAGTATTTTTATTAATAATTATCATTCTAATTTCATTTTCACTTCAAGGGAAAGACATGATCGAATTAGTAGAAAGTATTCCCATTGAGACCACCCTGGACAATGAAGATATTCGCAATACTTCGGAAGTCTGGATCGAGATGATCTCTTCTGCCAGGCACTCTCTTGATTTTGGCGAGTTCTATATTTCTCACAAAAAGGGTGAAGCGCTTGAGCCAGTTCTTAATGCTGTTCTCGCCGCTGCCGGGCGTGGCGTAAAAATCCGTTTTATTGTTGATGGAAATATGTATAAGACCTACCCCGAAACCGCCGATAAATTAAATGAACACCCGAACATTAATGTCCAAGTTTACAAATTAAGCGAGATCACGGGCGGGGTCCTGCATGCAAAATATTTTATTGTTGATGAAAAAGAGATCTTTATCGGCTCGCAGAATTTCGATTGGCGAGCATTGAAACACATCCATGAATTGGGAATAAGAATTGAGAATAAAAAACTTGTTCTATTTTATATGGAACTATTTGAGCTAGACTGGCAACTATCGGCAGAGGACGCCAATAGCGAGCTTATATTAAGTAATATCACGCATAGAGACGTGCTTGAAAGCTTTGTTGTAAAGAAATCTAAATACGAAAAGATCAACCTAACACCAACAGCCAGCAATCCAAAAATCATTTATAATACCGCAAATTGGGATGAGAGCAATCTTGTCCGACTGATCGGGTCGGCAGAAAAATCTATTCGTATTCAGCTTTTGAGTTACTCCCCGCTGTCAAGAAAGGAATTGTACGAAACACTCGATCTTGCGCTGAGGAAAGCCGCCGCACGTGGAGTAAAGGTTGAGATGATCCTATCCGATTGGAATTTTTATTCTCCCAGGATCGAATACATTAAATCGCTTCATGCCATTCCAAATATTGAAATAAAATTTTCGACCATCCCGGAAGCAAGTGAAGGCTATATCGGATATGCGCGCGTTGAACATTGCAAGTTCATGGTGGTTGATGACAAAGAGTTCTGGCTGGGAACATCCAACTGGTCGAAAGGCTATTTCCACAAGGGACGCAATCTTGGGATCATTGTTCAAAACGAAAAGCTGGCGACACGAGTATCCGGGATATTTAAGAAAAGCTGGGAATCCGGCTATTGTCATCTTGTTGATCTAGGCAAAGAATACGAAAGAAAAGAAACGAGAGAATGATAAATTAAATCGTAAAACGTAAATCGTGAAATGTAAGGCGAAGCTCTTATTTTCGGTTTAAATTAATACTTTTTATTTAGCCAAAAGCACTAATGAAAAGGTGCCGACATTGACGGTGTTTTTATCATTGGTAGTAATAATACCCGAATAAGAATTAGGCGTAATCGGAATACCCCTGCAAATAAGCTCAGGAGCAAACGGCCCTGCCAGTTTATATATTAATGTCATTTCGCGCGTGGCCTTATTAATAGTCAGAGTATTTTTCTTTGGGAATTTTTTATTAACAATATTGCCGACAAATTGTGTTGAGGTGTCTTTGATCTTTTTAATGCCAACATCCATGGGTAGCATATTTATGGTCAGCAGAGCCTTCATGTTATGCGTTAATTGGATATCTTCAATAATGTTCTCGGGCGTATCCTGCTCCGGTATTTCTTCTTGAGCGACCTTCTTTTCTTTCGGCGCTTCCTCTTCTGTTGTTTCCGGCTCTTCTTCCGGTGCATCATCTTCAGTCAACTCAAAATAAACATCCATTTTGTCTTTATTCAAATCAATTGCTTGATAATATGTTTGTCTCCCCTCCGCCGCTTCATAGCGAAGTACAGCCCGGGCAGAATCGACCTCATTAACCAACAGGGAATACTTAGTAAATGAAAGCAACCGCTGGCCTTTATCGTTAAAATCTCCCTTAACATAAAGTTTCCACGTGCCATCATTTTTTACCTCAATACCTGCTTTACACATAGGTATCAGTTCATCCTCAGCATTAAGATATATTTTATAACGCCGTTTACTGTTTAGTTCTCTAATAATTTTATCATAAACCGTATTGTATTCGTTAGCAATCTTATTTAGGGTTTCATTTCGAGCATTTTTCTGCAAGACCAAGAACAAAGAGTTTAAATAAGGTAAAAGTTCTTCATCAAGATATTCTTTTTTAACAGCCGCAACTTCTTTTTTTGTAATTAAGCCACCGGAGATCTTTTTATCAAGAGCACTAGCTTTACCATACTTATCCAGGTAGTTGTTAATTTCATTTTGTACCGCCGCTTGTCCCTCCAGTTTTTCAATGATGGTTTTCCATGTTTTCAGATCCCGCTTGCCCGTATTTCTATAATAATCAAAATAAGCATCTCTAAAAGCTTTTTGTCGGGCACTTACTGCCATCTCCCCGAAGGATGTTAGCATGTAATCAAAAACTTGTAGTCCAACGCCTGCGATTTTCAGGGATTTCCAGCCCCATTTCCCGACAGCATAAAACATACTGGTCTTTGTTGCGCCGCTTACGGCCTTAAGATGGTCACCGTTACTATAATCTGTTACAATTTGCAAGGCAGCCAAACTGTTGCCAATAACCCCCATGCCCTTGTTAATGTTTTCTAATACACTTGGCTCGAAGATCTCTGATATCAAGCCATGTGGTAAACCTTCTAGCGCAAAGGCATAATTAAAAGCACTCCATGCCGCGGTTTCTGCTTTTTCCATATCCGGATTATTGCTGTCTTTAAAAATATCTTTGTAAATATTTTCTTTTTCTAAAAAATGTGTGATATCACCCCATGAACAATAAATATCTTTTAATTTTTCCTTTTGGGCAAACAAGGGAAATGCAAAAAACGAAACAAGCA
>JAYEJI010000039.1:0-4927 GCA_034660515.1 Fidelibacterota bacterium | reverse complement strand
ACAATTTTCTTAAGCACAGACTCCTGGATCCTGATACGCTTACCCACATAGGCAACCGGAAGGTTATACTCTTCCAATAGCCTCTTAAGGGTGCGTACAGAGATATCCAGGAGTCTGTGCTTAAGAAAATTGTCGTAGTTGTGAAGCCATTAGAGACTTATAACTTATCAATATAGGAGATAGCAAATGGCAACAATAGTTAAAAATTACAGAGGTAGATCCGGCTTCATAATCGACTACATTGATTTTCGCGGTAATCGCAAACGAAAAGTGGTTCAATGTTCAAAACAGGAAGCCGAAATGATTGCTGCAGAAATCGAATCCAAAAAAAATCGTTTCCTTCTTGGTCTTGATAAAGAAGCAGGTGAAAATTTCATATTCTCAAAGGCTATAAATTTCTACTTTTCAAGAACTGATAAAGCTGAAAATACAGAAAAGCGGGAAAGAGGAGTTTATAAAGCATTTATGAATTTTACAGGAATAATGAGAATTAGAGAAATTGATCAACAGCTTATGACAAGGTATTTTCAGCATAGAAAAGAAATTGATGGCTTAACAGATGCGAGTCTAGGACTTGAGTTCAGAACACTTAGAGCCTTCTTCAACTTCTTCGTCGAACAAAATTATTTAAGTGAAAGCCCTATGAAAAGATTGAAGTCCCCAAAAGTCAAAGAAAAACCAATACGGTTCTTAACAATAAGAGAAATTAATAGTTTGCTGAAGGTTATCGATGATAGAAATTATCGCGACTTAGTCTTGATGTATATTCATACAGGAGCCAGGCGCTTAGAGATACTCAAAAATAATTTCACTTGGGAAAACGTTGACTTTGATGATCGTTCTATAACTCTACTTGGAAAGGGAAATAAGATCCGTTCTGTCCCTATGATTGATATAACCTATGAGATATTATATAGACGTAAAAATATTGAGAATCGTCCATATCCTTTTGATCTTGATTATGATGCTATCTTTCCACGAATTAAAAGATATTATAAGAGAGCAAATATTCAAGATGCTAACATCCATACGCTAAGAAAAACCTTTGGATCATTGCTCGTACAACAAGAGGTTAATATCTTCACTGTATCTAAATTAATGGGACACGCTAATGTACTTATTACCGAAAAGCATTATGCCGGAATTTTAGACAAAAATTTGCGACATGGTATAAATGAACTTAGCAAATTATCGATTACAAGTACTGAATAGATTTTTAAATAAACATTAAATAAAGTCCGAGAATCTCGGGCTTTTTTTTATTATACGATTTTTTAGATCTATACCTCGTAATCTGCCATTATGACACACTCTCCCGGTTTCGCGTTGGCATAATGTTGCCATATTTTGTCCAAACATGTCCATAACTGACCACTTTACTCTTTTTATCTTGCTAAAATATTTTTCCAATATGTAAACTAAAAGCTCCCGTAATCGTTTGATTATCAGGAGCTTTAGAGAGTACCGAAGACCGGACTTGAACCGGTACGGCACTAGGTGCCGAGGGATTTTAAGTCCCTTGTGTCTGCCAATTCCACCACTTCGGCATGATGTGGAGGCGACGACCGGATTTGAACCGGTGAATAAAGGTTTTGCAGACCCTTGCCTTACCACTTGGCTACGTCGCCATTACAATTAGCCCGTAAATATATAAAAAATAGCAATAAAAACAATCATTTAATGTGTGGTTTATTCTTTTAGCACTGAGCACTGGGCTCTGAGCATTGAGAAAAGAGGGTGAGAACTCTCACAGAGATTCTGAACCCCTGTGTCCACCGGACATAGTTTCAGGATAACTAAACTTTTTTCTCTTTCTTCGCATTTAGATATTAACTTCGATTGTTCGCCTGCCCTTCGCCTGTCAACCGTAGCCTTGGCGAAGGTTGGAAGCTCCTTTAGGAGCGGAGCAGGGAATGCTCGAATGTTCGATATTCGTATATCAATTCTTCCTGCTCCTTTGCTTCCTTGCTTCTTTACCGTATTTATCCTTATATTCGCATTGTTAACCAAAGGATCAAGGAACCCATGACTAAACTTAAATTTCTTTCACCCGATCAGGTTCGCAGTATTGTCCACACCTATGGAAGCCCTGTTTATGTTTATAGTGAAGCAAAACTTCGCCGATCCGCACAAGAAGCTCTGGATTTCCCGAACGCTTACGGATTACGGGTCCGCTATGCCATGAAAGCGAATTCCACGGCAGCCATCCTGTCACTATTTGATTCGATGGGTATTCACTTTGATGCCTCTTCTTCCTTTGAGGTACATCGCCTGCTCATGAACGGGATCGCACCTTCGCATATCCAGTTGACGGCTCAGGAACTGGCTCCCGATCTGAAAGCACTGATTGAAAAGGGTGTCCTTTTCAATGCCTGCTCCTTGCGGCAATTGGAGACTTTTGGGAAGCTCTTTCCCGGTCAAAGTCTCAGCGTACGGATCAATCCGGGTATCGGAAGCGGTCACGCGAACCGGGTAAACGTGGGCGGTCCGGCATCCTCTTTCGGTATCTGGCACGAGCACTTTGAAGATATTAAAGTCCTCGCAAAAAAATATGATCTGACCATTAATGCACTTCATACCCACATCGGTTCGGGTTCGGATCCCGCCGTATGGGAAAAGGTCACAAAAATGAATCTGGATGTCGTTAAGGTCTTTCCGGATGTCACGACCCTGAACATGGGAGGCGGTTTTAAAATCAGTCGTCTCAAACATGAAAAAACCACTGATCTACAGGTCATCGGTTCCCGAGTAAAAACCTATTTTGAAGATTTTTATAAAGAAACCGGACGGAAGATCAAGCTTCAGATCGAACCCGGAACTTATCTTGTTGCGGCAAACGGCGCGTTGATCGCGGAGATCGATGATAAGGTCGATACGGGTAAAGACGGTTATACTTTCCTGAAAACCAATACCGGTATGAGCGATTTTATGCGTCCAACCATGTACGGTGTTCAGCATGTCATGAACCTGGTCCCCCATGAAGGCAACATTTCGAATGAAACGGAAAATGTCGTAGTAGTGGGCCATGCCTGCGAAAGCGGAGATATCCTGACCCCTACCCTTGGAGATTCCGAGGGTGTGGATACCATTCTCCTGCCAAAAGTGCAAATCGGTGATTATCTTATCATTGAGGATGCAGGTGCCTATTGCTCATCAATGAGCGCAATCAATTATAACTCCTTTCCGCGTGTATCGGAAGTGCTGATCAAGGGAAATGGAGACTTTGTTCTGATCAGAAAACGGCAGACGATGGAGCAGATGATTGAGAACGAAGTTTTAGTTTAATAAATTGTAAAGGACGGTCGCGACCGTCCCCTACACTACCTAAAATATTATGCAAATCATACCCTCAACATTATACATCGTCGCAACTCCTATTGGCAATCTTGAAGATGTTACTTTTCGTGCAATTCAGGTACTAAAGGATGTTGATGCAATTATTTGCGAAGATACGCGGATAACGATTCGTCTTCTTGAGCGTTATGAAGTTCCTAAGAAAACTTTGATCCCCCATTATAAAAACCAGGAAGCAAAAAGTATTGCTCCAGTGATCGAACGTCTACAAAATGGAGATTCTCTGGCTCTGGTTTCCGATGCGGGTACGCCCGGTATCTCCGATCCGGGATTCTATCTTGTTTCTGAGGTCATAAAAGCAGGATTTACAGTTGAGCCCATACCCGGTGTTACGGCTGCTACAGCGTTGTTATCCGTTTCTCATATTCCCAATAGCCGATTTTACTTTGAGGGCTTCCTACCCCATAAAAAAGGACGTCAAACCCGTTTAAAGTATCTAACAGACATGGATTGCGGGGTAATTTTCTACGAATCCACACATCGTATCATGAAATTCCTTGGAGAGATCCTTGAATACTTTGGAGATCGCGAAATTCTTGTAGGACGGGAACTGACAAAATTACACGAAACCATCTTTCGGGGAACGTGCTCTGAGGCGATTACTTTTTTTGAGGAGCATTCGGTGAAAGGGGAATTTGTTATTTTCGTTTCGAATTGACACTAAGTAATAATTTATTGTGATATCAGTAACCCCGGGTTTAAACCCGGGGTTACTGAATTTTCACTTATTATTTATTTTCCTAAATCCGAAAGTTATTGAGCATCAAAAGCAACACTCCATGACACATAAAAACTTCGGGTGGCTGCCGGCCAGTAATTATCCACCCGGTCATCAATGTCGTTGTAATAGGTATAGCCGAAAGTCTCATAAAGAGCATTAAAAACATTATTCATCCGAATATCTATAATATGATCCATTTCAAGGGCTCTAAAAGGAATCCGAATGCCGAGATCGGCAACAAAATACGGTTGGATCGCTGAGGATTCGGTGTTCATAAAGTCGATATATTGCTTCCCGATATATTTCAGGTTCAGCCAGGGCTGGAATTTTTCATGTTTGTATGACAGTCTTGCTTTTGCCTGAAATGCCGGAAAAGCGGGGATTATCTTGCCTGCGTAATCGGCGATACCGCCGAAGCCTCCCCAACCCAAAGAATCTGCAGTAAATTCAACAAAATGGTTATCTGAAAGGCTCATATTCGCACGAATATCGAATTTACTGATCGGAACATTCACCGATAATTCGATCCCCTGGTGCAGGGTTTTAGGAGCATTTCCCCGCAGAACATCATCGGCATCCCGGTAGCGGTAGTAAACGGGGATCAGCTCGTTCCGGAAATCCATGCGGTAGGCATTCAGAGCGAGTGTCATTATATCACTGATATAATCCAATCCCCATTCTACATCTACAAGGGATTCATGTTGGATCAACGGATCTGTGATCGCTCCATTGTAGGGATCAACAACCGCTGCAGGTACATTTACATCATTATCATCATAAAGATCGTTGCTTGAAGGTTCACGCTTGGATGTGGAAACATTGAAAAAACTCGAAAATTCCCGGGTAAAATTA
>JAYEJI010000038.1:0-18361 GCA_034660515.1 Fidelibacterota bacterium | reverse complement strand
CGGGGGAATTGTGTCCATCAGCTCGGGGGATATCATTAGTCTTTATGCGAAAGCAGGCACACCTAATAACGATCTTACAATTGAAAAAGCAACTATTTCTTTATTTAAATTAGGTGACACCACCCCTAATGCCTGTGCGAGTATGAAGATCACCGGTGATCAGTCAGTTACGATCAGCACACAAAATACTTGGACAACCATCGGAGAATATACCTTAAATAGTGCAAATCTATGGTCACTTTCCTCCAATGTATTCACATTGAATTCCACGAATGCCTATGGCTACTACTTTTTAGAATACTCCACATCATTAACGACAGCAAATACCGGTGGTGATAATATTGAAATGGGTGTGTTTATTGGCACAACCCTGAACTCTGAATTAATGGTCAGTCGAAGCTTATCTAGTAACACCGATGTAGGTGTCGTATGCGGTGTTGGTTTGTTTCAGGTTGACGGACCGGATTCCACGGTAACTTTAAAAATTCGCAACACAACGAGCAGTAACAATTTGACCATCAAAAAATCCCTGCTCGGCTTTTCTCAGATCCGTTATGTATCTTCTGACACACCTTTACCCATCACCCTCACATCTTTTACTGCAACCGCAGCCAATGGCACAGTTGAGTTGGTATGGGAAACTGCAACAGAAACCAATAATGCACGTTTTATTATCTACCGCAACGGCGAAGCCATTGGAAGTGTTGACGGCGCAGGTACGACAACCGAACCGCATAGTTACACCTTTACAGACAATACTGTTGTTCCGGGTGTCACCTGTACCTACGTCCTAGCCGATGTCGATTACGCGAACAATGAAACACGTTACGAAGGTGAAGCTGTTACTGTTAGTGCAAATGACGGGTCACTCGCCGCAGATTTTACGATTGGTGCTGCGTATCCAAACCCCTTTAATCCAATGACGATCGTTCCATTAACCCTCGCGCGCGATGCGATGGTTCGTGCAACACTTTATGATATGAATGGCCGGAAGATCAAAGGACTCTTGAATCATGATCTATCAGCCGGCGCACACGCCATCAATATTGATGGAAATGGAATGGCCACAGGATTATATTTAGTACAGATCGAGATAGATAATGTGCTGAATGTACAAAAAATCGCATTGATGAAATAAAAAAAGCAAATAAATCGAATAAAATAAAGAGCTACCTTTAAACAGGTAGCTTTTTTATTTATATAGTCCTCCTCTCTGACCTCTAAGCCAGGTGTAATAATATGCTAACCTCGTTAATTGTTGATTATCAGATGCTTATGAAATTATATTTCTTGCATTCTGCTATATTTTGCGCTATTTTTTCTTAATAATATATATTAGAAATGGTGTTGATGAAGTGATAAGATAGGCAACTAATAACAGGTATAATTATGGCTCATAATACGATCAAATCAAGTTATTCCAAGTTGACAGAGAGATTAAATCGCTTTCCTCAGGGCGCCCCTCCCTCTGAAATATTATTTAATATCTTGAAAATGCTTTTTTCTGAGAAAGAGGCAGAATTGGTTTCACTCATGCCTATCAAACCTTTCACGGCAAAAAAAGCCAGTCGCATTTGGAAGATGGACCTGGTCAACACCCGAAAGGCTTTAGATAAATTAGCAGGTCGCGCTATCCTGGTCGATGTCGAGCAGAACGGAGAAACGGTTTACGCGTTGCCACCACCCATGGCAGGTTTCTTTGAGTTTTCGATGATGCGTGTGCGTGATGATATTGATCAGAAGCTGTTAAGTGAATTATTTTATGAATATATGAACGTAGAAGAAGATTTTATCCGGGAATTGTTTACCCGGGGTGAAACTCAATTGGGACGCACCTTTGTGCAGGAAGCGGCCCTATCCAATGAGAATGCTCTCTATGTTCTGGATTATGAGCGAGCGACTGAGGTTATAAAAACCGCTACACATCGCGGGGTTGGGATTTGTTACTGCCGCCATAAAATGGAACATCTGGGACGTGCCTGTGATGCTCCACAAGATATATGCATGACCTTTAACAACGTTGCAAGCTCTCTTACCCGACACGGTCATGCCCGTGAAATTGATGTGGCAGAGTGTCTGGATCTATTACAGGTTGCCTATGAGCATAACCTGGTCCAGTTTGGTGAGAATGTAAGAAATAAAGTGAGTTTTATTTGCAATTGCTGCGGGTGTTGCTGTGAGGCTATGATCGCCGCCCGGCGCTTTGCAATATTGAATCCCATCCACACGACTAATTTTCTTCCTCATATCGATGAAGAAAGCTGTAACGGATGCGGACAGTGTGTAACTGCCTGTCCGGTAGAAGCGATGATATTGATTTCCGCTAACGACCCGAAAAATCCTAAAATGAAAGTGGCAAAAGTAGATGAAGATCTTTGTTTGGGATGCGCGGTTTGTGTAAGAAATTGTGCCCAAAACAGTATTATCTTGAAATCCAGACCGGTCAGAGTTCTTACTCCCCTTGATGGAACGCACCGGGCGGTAATAATGGCCATTGAACGCGGGAAATTACAAAATCTGATCTTTGATAATCAGGTTTTATGGAGTCATCGGGCTCTAGCAGGAGTTCTCGGTGTTATTCTTAAACTTCCACCGCTCAAACAAATACTTGCCAGCAAACAAATCAAATCACGGTATCTGGAAACTTTGATCAGTCGCCATTATAATTAGAACAGAATTAAACAAAAACACCCCAACATACATCTGTGAGTTGAAAAAAAGTGACCAAAAACTGCCCGGTATTGATTTGTCTTATTTAAAGCCATAGATTACAGCAGTTTAGAAGTCGCTAGATTATTTGTTGAAGTAATATTTACTCAGAGATCTGACTATCTGATTATTAGGAAGAAGGTCACCCGGGAAATGATTCTTTATGTATTTTTCATATTAATTTATTTTTCAAATCTTTCAACGCCAATTAAATAGATCTTCACTGAATTTCATGTGCATGGTCAGGAAGAAATTCCTGAGAGTGTAATTCTGTGTAGCAAAATCAGGGTCTTCAAAACTGTTGAAGGCATAACCTACACCGATCTGAAGATTATTGGTGATCAAATAGCCGACTTCAATGGATGAGCTGATTTTGGTTTCGTTCAAAGGCATCAGGTGGATAAATCTCAGGTCATTGGCAGCATACCATTCAAGACTCAAGTCATATTCAAGTCTCATAGCAAAGAAGTGCGTTGAAGCCCGGTCTTTGAACAGGCCTATCTCCTCATCAACGACGTGGCGATAGGCATAACGGAAGCCGATCTCAAGTTTATCCAATGGTTGCCAGTAATGGTGCGTTGACAGGATAAAACGATGATCATTGATCTTATTCTGTACATGTGTATTCTTGTTTACAATATAAGCAGCTTTAAGCAGAGCATTGTATTGGTCGCTTCTTTCGGGCCTGTAGGCCAGACCCAGTTGATTATTCGCCTTTACATAGTAATCATTGTCATTTGCTCTGTAATCGACTCGTGAATAGACGGTTTTGGCGATTATTGCCAAGCCGTTCAAGACCTTAAGGTCTATATTGAACATTGCATTGTTCTGTATCGTTTCTTTCTTAATGTTGAATTCGTACTTACCGCTTGTTTTTAGGGGAATTTCTGGCAGGTATTCATAGGCTATAGATAATGCCTGATGATCAACTGTCGGTGTTTCGAAACGATCGGATGTCGAGACGTTCTCATAAGCAAAATTCAGTGTCAGATCTTCTGTGACGGACCACTTGTTCCTCAAGCCGATCGTTGCACGGTTCCGGTCATCACCCGTTGCCCCTCCGATCTCATATTTACCGGTCAGATCTGTATTATTGCCGATCTTTGAGTCAATACCGAATACTAACTGGTTTCCTGCGTTTTCACCTTCGATGCGTTTATATTTGACCATTACACCGATCTTTTCGGTAATGGAATATTTGAGTCCGATACCTGTGAAGGTTGGTTTTGATTGATCGCCAGAAATTAGATTCTGATCTCTTTCTATAAAACCGGTCAGTTTTTTTAATATCTGATAATTGAATTTCGCACGTAAAATGCTCGATTGTCGAGAATAAACAGAATCCTGAGCGGCATCATCGTTACGTTTAGCATTCTCATAGGCTAAAATAAAATTCGCTTTATTGGTGACATCTCTTTTATATGTTGTATTGAATACCTCAGCCGTATTTTCATTTACGGTACCCATCTTGTTTCTTTGCATGTAGTATTCAGTGCTTAATAATCCGGTTACCTTATTTCCCACTAAACCTTTTACTCCGTACTTAGTTGATCCTGTCTCATTGCTCTTACCGGACTGTGAATTATTGACAAAGGCACTGTCCACTGTCCTGTAATAAGCACTTGCATTAAAGAAATCCAATGCCTTTACTTGCATCTCGACCTTGTAAGCCTGGCCTGACAGGGAGTTACCGCTGATCTGAGGCGTACTGGATGCAGCGTATTCACCTTTAAACGCTACCCATTTGTTTATCGGCAAGCTGGCATTGACACCATAGAGGAAGTAATTGCTTGAATCCTGTTCTTCCATGACCGCCAGAGCTCCGACCTTCAATTTATTGAAGAAGATTCCATCGTAGCGTAAACCACCGATAAATGTCTCTCGCTTTCCACTTTGATGTTCGTAGGCAATATTGATCGTAACCGGATTTCCGTCCTCATCCACGCTCGCAACAGGTTGTTTGAACATGATCGATCCGTCTTCGTAATTGATCGTATAATCTTGGAATCGGATCTGTTCTACATAACTGATTATCTCTTCAGAATGATAACGGTCGCGGGTGATAATGACCACTTTGTCCGAATGCTCGGTAATATTACTTTCCGTCAGGTAGTAGTATCCTGAAATACCTTCTCCACGTATCTCATCCAGTTTCATTTCCCGGTCAGTCTGAGTGACAAAGCCTCTCAATGAATGATCTTCATCTTTAATATCTGCTACAAATCCGTTAAAGCTCCTGTTATAAGTAATGAACTCACCCTGGTTGACGGCTGTATTGAAATCACCGTAGATCAGAGAGGATTCATTGTGTTCCACTTTAACGAAAAGCGGAGACTGCGATTGAGCATCGTAAGTTAATGTACTGGCGTCTCCATATAAGGCGTACTGATCGTTGGGATCGATATCACGATAGAATTGATCAGTATAATTACGTTTCGAGTCGTAAGATGCAGTCAGTCCAAATTTATTAAAAAGCGTGCCTTTGGCATAAAGTGCGGCACGTCCGCCGTATGAGAAAGGAGCTCCGAAAACAGATGCAGAATCCTGACGCCATTCTTCCACATCCGGTGTATCGCTATTATCACCAAAGTCATTATAGTTGCTACCTGCACCACTTAGTGATCCCACTAATATGAACGGTAGCTGCGGAGTTGTGTATCGTATGGCGTAGTCAAATGCTACACCCATTAATTCGATCTGTAGTTCTGCTCTTCCTGCTTTGGAAGCTGCCATAATTTCGACTTCAATCACACCGTCAGTGACCGGTACCTGGATCCCGGCTGAGATCGTATCAATATCTTCATTAACGATCTTACCCTTATCCAAATTTACGGTTACGATTTTCAGATAATCCAAACGATATCCCCATTCGTCATGGATCTCAAATCTTAATACTTTGCTTGTCTTTCCGTTTGCCGGGAGCGTAACTTTTTCTTCGTAAGGCAGGACCTGTTTAGGCGGTCCCAAAATATGTATCTTGCGTTCAGCCATATACATCTGTTTCCTTGCTCCAATGGCTTCTGCTCGCAGGGATATTGGACCGTCGGGAACGGAGATATTCAGGAAATCAAAAATACCGTCGGCCCTTATTTCACCTGTGGATACCAATTCATCGTTTAAATATAATTTTGCTTCTGCGGAAGGCTTGCCCATGACCGAAACCGCAATATGATGAAGGTTCGTCACGCTGTTTTCTACAGGATCGAGGATCAGCATCTGGGCCGGCAGTATGCTTACCCAGAGGCAGATGATCAGGAGTGTCCTGAAGATTTTACGTGTGACTGTTTTCAACTACATTCCTATTTGAGGTAATTCCTCATTTAAAATTTCTAATTTCTTATTCTCTACTCTCAATTTCATTTCGTCCTTTAAGACCGGATCTAATTCTTTTCCTTTTTGAATAAAATTAGAATTCATAATGATCTCGACCCTTCTGTTCAAGGCTCTACCTTCCCGTGTGTTGTTGTCGGCAACGGGGAATTCTTCTCCATATCCTGCTGTTTCTATACGGTCCGGTGAGATATTGAATTCCATTATTAAATAATCACGAACCGAGTTCGCACGATTCTGTGAAAGGATCAGATTGCTTTCTTCACTTCCTGTGTGATCCGTAAAACCTTCAACCAAGATATTCACGTCCGTTTTCCAGACCATGAAGTTCCCGATCTCTTTAATTGAATTAATTGCTGCCTGTTTGAGAACATACGATCCGACATCGAACAATGCACCTTCAAGCGTGACATCGAATTTGATCATTTCCACACGTGTCGGAATGTTTGTGTTCATGGAAGCAGATAGTAAAGTATTTTCACTGGGCGGTATAAGTTCCACATAGGATATGACCTTCGTTGCTCGTCTGATGTTCGGAGGATCTACGGGGATCAGATCATAGATCAAGATCATTTCCTTTTCCTCTGTCATTTCACCCAGTTCCCATCTTACCATGTCGTTTTCTGTCATTTCCATTGCAATGTTAACTGTATCCAGCTCTGCCGAACTTCCATCAACATTGAAACCTGCGGGAATGCTTGTCAGTAGTGAAGCCTGTTCAATGGGGAGTTCTCCGGAATATGAGATCTTATGTTCCATTGTCAATGCCTGTTTAGGTACATAAAGTCCGTCTTCCGGTAAAAGTAGCAGTTCAACTTGACAGCTCTTGATCAGATTGTATTGATGTCTTTCGATCGTCAAGGTATCGTCCAGATAGATTCTGTCTTCATCGATCCCGTGTGCTTTCAAATAGTCAAATACCAGATTTGCCGGTGTTGTGGGTTTATCGCTCACCTGTCCAAATGAGAATGATGCGGCATTCGAGAGTTCGATCTCTTCACTGATCTTCACTTGCATTTGTGTTTGCCATTTCAGGAAGTTGACCGTTTTGTCCATATTCGACGTGTCGCTTAAACTGAAGCTGCCTGTTTCTGTGGTATAATCGTAATTCAGCATCATGCTCCAGGAATCATTGACGATCAAGCGCATAGACTCTGTCAACGAACGCTGTGCAAGTTCCACAATAGCTTCCCTTTCATCCACTGTATCTACAGGAATGATCACCGGTTCAGGTATGATCTCTACAATTGGTTCAGGTTCCGGTTCGATCAATGTAGTAATGGGGAAATTGGCTTTTGCAATACCACTGTAAGAGACCTTTACCAATCTGGATCTCGAATCTCCGAGGAAATCCGATGAGCTCAGACTGATCTCTGTGTTTTCGGGTAATGTTGCTTCATTGACCCTGAGTACATGATCACCCATACGTACATTGGGTATCGAGTATTTACCATACTCGTCTGTGATCACACGAATACCTTCTTCTGTGATGATCTCAATATCTTTCAGGGTTTCTTCATCATTGTCATGGAGTAAATTGCCATTATGATCGTAATAGACCTTACCGAAAATAAGTCCGCGAGCCTGGATCATTCCGGGTTTCACGATCACATCGACTTCGGTGACATTGGACCATACGTCATAATCGTCGTACATTCTGGTAACAGCCTGTGCGGAATTGATATTTTCTCCGATGCGGCTTTCCAATCCGACGATCACACGGTATTTCAGGATCATGCTTTCTCCGGCCTCAAGCGTATCGCTCAGAGTCCAAGTCATGCTTTGTTTCAAATCTGACATCATGATCTCGGGATCGTCTACCTTCATATTGTTCAGGAAGCTTCTATTTTCCTTATAGCGGAATCCTCTTGGCATCTGATCATAGACCGTCATACCATACAGGGTATGTGCCTCGCTCCTATTCTCGATCTTGATGCTGTAAGTCAGAATATCACCCGTTTCAGCTACAGAGCGATTGACCGACTTCGTTGCAGTCATGAAAGGTGTCAGGATCAAGGTTTCGGCAGATGACGAATCGTTGTCCGCCGTGTAAGCGGTATCTGCAGAGTTCATGACTATAGCTTCGTTATTGACCAGTGATATGATATCTTCATCAACTATTGTTTTGAAGGAAATTGAATCGATGGTTTCCGGAGACATGCCTATGCGATATAGGAATAACTCATGATTGATCGGATCATAATAATGAGATTCGAAAGCATCCGAATAATTCAAGCTGCTTTCGATCAATTCGAGTCCTTCAGGCAACAGATCAAGAATACTAATGGTATCGGTAACAGCATATTCCATCGTTTGATATACGATGGTATATGTCACGGTATCACCGCCAAATACCTGAGTCTTATCTACGGTTTTATAAGCTCCGAATAAGATCTGATGCTGGAGAAGATCTACATTGACCATGTTCTCGCCCGGTTGATCAATTTCGACCGATTCGGTCGTGATATGATATCCATCGCTTTCATCAAAGAGAGCGCGAATAGTATAGTTACCCAATTCAAGATCATTAAAGTACCAGAAACCGGTTGAATCCGTATAGGTCGTATCCGGCAGTTCGCCATCTGCGCCTTTACCCAATCCGCCATTATCCGTATAGTCTATGACAATGGGAATATCCGGTATCCTGATAGGTTCAGTGGTATCATAATCAACCAGATGTCCAGATATGCTGCTCAGATCCTCAACCGTTGTCGGCTGATCGGGATCATCAACATTGATATCAAGGTCTTTGTCGACCGTATTGTAATCTCCCTTGCCATCCGGATACTGAATACGTATGATATAATTACCTGAAGTATAGATCGCGATACTGTAAACGCCGTCCGCACCGGTGGTATCGGTACCGATGACCTCACCATCCAGTATAATGGTAATAATGGCGCCTTCAACGGGATATCCGTCGCCGTCTGTAACAATCCCAACGATCCTGAGAGCACAGAATGTAACGCTGATCGAATCTGTTACACCTGATGCATCAAGGAGTGTCGCCTCTACGCCGACCGGCACATATTCCTGATCAATGACACTTGCGGTCAAGATGTTTTGTACCGAGCCATTAACAGTATACAAGGTATCGTCAATTGACAAAAAAGTACCTAATGTTGTTGTTAATGATATGGGGGTTCCGTCAGGAGCAGGTTGTCCAGATGCATCGCTTACCGTAACCGTGATCAACGATTGAGAAGTCCCATCGCCGATGATGGTATCGGGATCCGCCGTGATACTCATATTGAATGAATAAAGATCACTTATTGCGGTATTCGATCTGATATGGATCGACTGCGAATGGATGCTGGCCGTATTGGATATATCCGTAATGTTTATCGGGACGTCGAGAACGACGGTTTTAATGAACAATGTGAAGTCTGTACCCGGTAAAATATCTCCGATATTCCAAGTGACACAATGATGGACTTCATCATAATTGAAAGATCCCTCAGCTGTTATAAAATCGATCTCCGATGGCAATGTATCCGTAATACTTGTAAATGGAGCAATACCATCTCCTTTGTTTCCAAAGGCAAGGACGTATGTCAGGGTATCACCCCGATAAGTCATGGGAACCGCCAATTTTTCTATATACAGTTCGGGACTGGTTTCAACAGTGAAAAAGACCGGTTGCGACTGATCTGTTAGCAGATCCGCCACATAATTCGCCCTATTCTCAATAGAATTCCCCGAAACAACATCGGGCGCAACGAGGCATATAAAATCAATGCCTTGCGTTGCACCCGCTTGTATATTCTGGAGGTTCCATGAGAGTACCTGACCACTTTGCGTGGCAGGCGGTTGTGAGCTGACATAGATCAGGTCATCCGATAAGGTATCGGTGACCGTGACCGATGAAACGCTGACATTTCCCGAATTTGACAGATCAATGTGGTATCTGACCGTATCCGACGGATGGTATACCGACTTCTCTACCTCTTTTGAGATATTGAGAATGTAACCATCATCAACGATCGTTATCACAGTTTGACTTTGGATCGCATATTGATATCCACCACCATCTTCATATTGAGCATAGGCGGTGTTTTCGATCGCGGTGCCCACTATCACTCCGGCAAAAAGAGCCGAGAACGACAATGAGATCCATAGGATCAAACCATAAATCAAGCCATTTTTCGGGATACTTCGTTTCATTAATTACAACCTTTTAATGTCAACATCACATAAGAATTTTTGTGCTATTCTATCAATTGATGGTTGTTTTAAATGAAACCGTTTCCGATCCGCCTGCGGATAAAGAGGATATTTCAAAAACCGCAGAATTGCCGGATAAAGTTGCACCATCAGCATCGGATGCGTCTGTTTTTGCTGCACCGCCGACCTTCATTGATTCTGAAACATAGGTCGTATTGGTGGGAACAGCATCCGTGATAACAATAGTTGTTGCAGATCCACTACCTGAGTTGGAGATCGAGACAGTGTAGGTCAATTCGGTTCCGGGAGGCTGATTGCCTGTCGGAGAGACCGTTTTTGTCAAAGCAAGAACAGGTGCAGTTACAGTAACCGTATAGACACCATCATCGCTTTCCGAACCGTCACCGACGGATGTTGCCGTCAAAGTCATGGCGTTTACAGCCCCATCGGGCGTACCGGCAGGAACTAGGGCTCTTACAAGCACATTAAGAACCGCACTTTGCGCCATGGCACCGGTATTTGTGATCTCAGTATCCGTACCTGAATCATATACGCCATTGTCATTGACATCATCATAGATCGTCCATGTCCACGTTGAATCATCTGAAGTGGTCAGACCAAAACTATCGGAACCGTTTCCGCTGTTGGTCACGGTGACAGCATATACAACAGCATCACTGGGATCGGCGTTGGTGGAGCCATCCACTCCTACCGTTACCGCATAGGACTGGGCAACTGTGATCTCTGCACTACCGGTACCCGCATCCACAGGAGTTCCGTTTCCGGTAAAATCTGCCGTGGCAGATGGAGTAATGGTGGTTCCCGAAGCAACGCCGGCATCGATTTGCACCTGGAATGTCACATAACCTGAAGCACTTGCTGCTATATCACCATAATTAAGTGTCACGGCACCCGAGGTAGTAACGTTGTAGTCTGAACTGTCAGCGTCATCAGCATCTGTACGAGAAGCGGTCGTTATTCTCAAACTACCCGGTACATAAGTTGTATTCGTCGGGATAGGAGCCGAAAATAAAACATCATCTGCCGAAGCACTACCGTTGTTTTGACCCGTGATGGTGTAGGTAACGATGTCACCCGGTTGCGGACTCGCATTGTCCACGGTCATGGTGACGACAAGATCCGAAGCACTGACCGTCGCTGTGAGTGTTGAGTTATCGCTCACGCTTCCATTGAACTGAGATGTCGCTGTCAGGGTTACGGTGGTGTAAGATCCATCGGCTCCACTGACGTTGGTCACAAGCACAATGATGTCGTATTCGGCATCTGCAGCCAAGGCTGAGGTTGCGGACACGGTGGTTTCGCCGCCATCGACGACTCCATCGCCATCGGCATCGTAGTAGATCTCAACGGTGTTGTTACCGCCGCCGGTCTCGACATCGACCTGTGTCAGATCGAAAGTATCCGAGCCGTTACCGGTGTTCGTTACCGTCAGAGGGAACGACGCAGTACCTCCGGAAGCCATGTTGGATGATGAAGATGCGGGCGACACATCTACACCGGCAACCTGTGTGACGGTCGTCGTCACTTCATTGGACGTTACGGATGCCATCGCATTGCCGTTTGCGTCCTTGTACTCACCCGTAGCTTGGTTAGTAATAACCGTGCCCGCAGGTGTTCCTGCAGCGTAGGCGAATGATATCGCCATAAACACTGACAGAAGGGTTAAGAGAAATAGTTTGGTTCTCATGGTGAACCTCCTTTGTTAATATTTCTATTTCTTAATTCTTTCTTCACTTTTCACTTCTTACGTTTTACGTCTTATCAGCCTTTGCCAAGGCTTCGGCTGATGAGTATCTCACTTTACTATTACTTCAAATTCCAATTGGTGGTTTTCATTTGGCGCAAGCGATTTCGTCAACTCCCAGCGAACATGTGTAACCATGTCCGGTGAGGCCAATTTTCGCACATCACGCCCATTTTCATCTTTTTCAATATATGTCGGTGGCCAAGCCTGAAATAGCTGACCATTGTTCACTGAATAGGTGATCACTGAATTCAATCCTTTGGCAGTGTAAGGTTGATAACTTACTCCCTGAGGAATGGGATCCGTGATCAAGGGACTTGTCAAAATGCCATTCCCTACATTGCCGGCAATGATGGTATATCGAATGACATCTCCCGGCCTGTAAGAGATTTGTGTTCTTCCCTCTTTTTCAGCTTGGGTCATGTTGACTTTTGTGTCAACGACCGTCAATTCCAGTTTTGGAACTCCCTGTGCGAAAAGCAGCGTTCCCAGTAGGGAAAAAAGTATGATGAATCTTAAAATTTTATTTTTCATAATATCCTCCGGTCTATTTGACCTTCACTTTAAATTCTACACTGCCATTTGCCCCTGGCGCCAATGTCCCGCTTAACTGAAACGACAGATCCGTAACAGGCGGGGTTTCACTGCTGTCGTAGGACGAACCGTTATTATGGCTGTAGGTGATCGTCATGTTTGTACCGCTGGCACTTCCTGTGGTGTAATCAGTATCAGTAGGTATGCTTTCAAGAATGAATACATAAGTGGCATTTCCGTTGCCGCTGTTGGAATAATTGATAGTATAGGTGATGGTATCACCGGGAGCAGCTGAAGCTTTATCAACTGATTTTGTTAGAGTCAATCCCGGACCATTGATCTGCACTTGGGCAGTTGGACCTGTAGTTTTACTATCAAAATTCGTACCATTTGTAGATGCTGTATTATCGTATGTCCCTGGGGTCAAGGATGCTTTTGCTTTGAAGGTAAGTGTTAAACTATCTGAAGCGCTGACGGACCAAGTTCCTGTCCAGGTAAGTTGACTGGTCCCCGATGGCTCGGATGTCGTCAATCCTGTAGTTGTTCCGCTCACATATGAAAATCCGGATGGCAGATCATCAACGATCGTTGTGATATTGCCAGACGCAGTTCCTGTATTATTAATCGTAATGGTATAAACAACTGTATCACCGGGATCAACTGTGGCCTGATCAACGCTTTTGCTGATAGACATGACAGGTGCTTGAATTTCAAATTTATCATAGGGATTGTAGGTTCCGGAAGATCGTGGGTCTTCAACCTGAAAAATATATGTACCGGGGAGCACAGATGAACCGATAGTCCAAAGTGAATTTCCTGTAAAGCTACCGTCAGTGCCTGTTGTTGTCGTACCCGACCAAACGATACTGCTAGTCAGGGAGTCCAAAATTCTGACATTACGCTGTCCACTGGTGTAATACGATGAAGTAGACGTTGGCCAACCGGTACCCGATGCAGTGACCGTTTCGCCCCGGTACCAAATCCCGGCATTACTATAGGGATCCGTATCGCGGGTATCGTAGATCTCACCATAAGAATCCGGGTTGGATGGTGTACTGACCGTACTGGTCGCAAAAGCGGCACCGAGTGAAGTTGATGGCCCAGTATAATCAGCAAAATTCAACGACTCACTTGTTCCCGACCCAAAAACAACCTTGAACGATGAATTAAAGTCCATATCACGCAATCCACCGCTTTGCAATGCACTATAAGGTACTTGAATATCTAAATAGTATGCATCGGGATAGGTCGTGCTGGGAGATGCAGTATTTGTAACATACCCTTCGATTTCATAGGGGAAATCAATTGACCAATTTGCTGTTGCATCGGCATCGTTATCGGGATAGGTAACCACATTCGGAAAAGTCTCAAGAACCGAGGATATACCTCCAAGCATAATAAACCAGTCCAAATTATTATCCTTGTCCACATCCAACATCATTCCCCAGCAATTCTGGGTCAACTCGCCTTTTTTATTGATCGGATTTTCTCGCATTTCCAATCTGAAGAATAGGCTGGTTGAAGTTGCATAGTAATATCCACAACTTCCTTCGTCATTGGGGACAAAATCGATATAGCCCTGAGACACATCCTGAGGGTCATCATATAAGGACCAATCTTGGTCCAATAAAGGAACCCAGTCCGTACTGAGTGGCCAGGAATCTTGAGCTGTTAGTGGAAGAACGAAAAGAATTAATAGCGCGCAGAAAATCCAACGCTTCATTCCGCTTGCTTCAGCTCTAAACAGATGCTTTGAACCCTTCATTTTATCCTTCTCGTTTCGTGTCATATCTCAATCCAAAAATCACCAAAACGTAAAAATATTTTGCTCATACTACACCAACCTTGAAGCAAAATCACTTTTACCTCAAGATTTTAACCAGTATTTTGTGGGCGTATCTATTTGTATTTTATCAATTTACATAGTGTCCACTGCAAATTAGCCCCTTACTGATTATTAAAAAAAATAATATATTTTCTTAACCAAAACTACATTTTTTTTACTTTTACTATAATATTATGATAAACATATGTTTGTACATGATTATTGAGGGGATAATAAATTGTGAAAATTTAATCGAATTATATAAACAAAAATCAGATTTAAAAAAATGACACCCGATAAAAAAAGAAAAAGGTGGTGATGCAATAAAATCAGTTTTTCAGCCCCGAGGACAATCAGGATAATGCAAATTTCAAGCCCTCAATCCAATTCCCATCAATCGGGTTGCTCGCAAGCAGCATGATATAGTGGTTGCAATAAATGTCAATGCAGCAATTCCGCCGGAAAAGAAAAAAGAAGAAATGCCATCTAATAATAAATACGTTGAACAAACCAAACAATTATATGCCAAAATCGATAATTTTATCCTGAAAAATAAAATGGATAATATTAACTATTTCAACCTGACAGCAAAAAGCATTAATTTGATGTTAAACCAAATATCCGAAATGACCATTGCACAAAATCCTCCGGATATTCTCATTAATATTTCTGCTGATCAATATGGTGTTTTTGATTTTTATAAAGCCAAAGAGATCGTTGCTAACGGAGATAGTGTAGCTGAAAAGGCAATTAAGGCATACTTGAAGAAATAAAAGAAGATGGTATTAATGAAGCAACTAGTGAGTAGAAATCAATAACTGGATTGAATAACGAACACCCCCCCTTCGCCAAGGCTTCGAAGGGCAAGCCGAACATTTGAGCAATCGAACATTCGAAGTTAATTTCATCATTCCTTGTTTAGTGTTAAAATGCTCGATATTCACTTCTCCCCCACTTTTTACTTTTGCTCTCCTATGCCAAGGCTACGGAGAGTCTTCGACCTTTAATCTTTATGCTTACAAAAAAGGCCACGAAGAATCAGGGTGAACCTTGGATAGAATCATTTTACAATCAATTAACACAGGACTCCGATAATTGTCCTTTATCAATTGTCAATTCTCAATTGCTGAAGTAGCCCCTCAAGGACTTGAACCTTGGACAAACGGATTATGAGTCCGCTGCTCTAACCAACTGAGCTAAGGGGCCATTAATCCAATGCTGTAGCTTCTAAACTCTCTCATTACTGCAGTATGGGATTTGTGGGTAGTACAAGATTCGAACTTGTGACCTCCTGCGTGTCGAGCAGGCGCTCTAACCAGCTGAGCTAACCACCCTATTAAAAAGCTACGTAAAGTAATTTATAAATTCTCTATTTTCAACTGTTTTTTTAGAATTAATAAGTAGTCGATATGTTGATAGGTTGATAAGTCGAGGGTTAAGGGTATGGGGTATGGGGTGTGGGGAAATTATGAGTTGTGAGTTATGATTGGAAATTTCTTGTCTCTTGGTTATTGTTTCTTGGATCTTTAACTGATTACTGACTTCTGCCTAGTGCTTACAGCATACTGTTATTTTATCCATAATAACGGTTGTCTTATCGGGAAATCTCCTGCTTTATCCTCTCCTGCCTGCAGATCGCGCCATAATTCCAAATAGCGAGGATTATCATAAGCTTTTCCGGCAAATAGTAAAGATAAATACCTGCCGTCATAATGCCCGGCAGTTTTTAATTCATTGTTCAGTATGCCCGAGTAGAGATAATTGACGATATCGCCTACCCTTTGCCCGCTATTGATCTTTTGACCCCATGCATTATAGTCATGATCTGTTATGAGATGTGTGATCAACGCCATTATATCGGCATTCAGGAATATGTTGTCATTAAAAGTTCTATTTTTTTGAGCGTTAAATAAGGGGGAATCATAATTTGCGGTATGAGGTAAAGAGAACTGTTGAAAATATTCCTCACAATTTCCCATTAGAAATTTATCATCCAAATACCGGGCAATAGCCGTGATCTGTAATAACCATGCGGTTCCGTAAGTATCTTTACGCATTCGTACCGTCATTCCTTTCGTATCATCGACCAGAAAATCGGCAAAATCTTCAAACCATGAATCTATGGATATCTTTTCCTCTACAGTGAGAAAGCTTTCAAGATATGGGATGGATTGAAGTATCTCGACAAGAGCTAAAGACTCATATATGCCCACATCTCTACCTGTGCTTCGGTTTGGGATCGCTTGAGCATATTTCATATGGGCTGTCATTCGAGTTTCGGGCGTAATAAACCAGGCATTTATATGTTCAAGTGCTCTTTGTGCATAGTCTGCTTTTTTCGTTAATACATAGGCCGCCGTAAGACCGGATATGATCTCCCCCGCCCTATTCACTAATCCGGCATGTTGTCTGAAAGCATCCGGATTAGTAAGGTCATCTTGAAATATATAAGGTCCATCGGGATCATCGGGATTCGGCCACCAGGATCTGCCCTCGGAATAAAATGCATTCTTTGGTCCCGGTGATCGGTCTGTAGGAAAATCAGGTAAAGTCAGTATCGGCTCTTTAAGGTAATAGTCCGCAAAAGCCATAATACGTTCTTTTTCAAATTCCTTAACAATGATATTTTTGGAAATGGTAAAAGAAATAGGGATGGCAACGCGTACCGGGCGCTTTTTTCCATCAAGAATATAGGGGTGGAATTTTTGTATTTTTAAGGCGGAAAGCGCAGCATCGTTAAGATAATCGTTTCCTTCAATAATTTTGCATTCCCCAACAGAACCGGCGGTATCAACATAGGCAAGAACGGTTACAACACCTTCAATACCCTTTCTGAGAGCAAAATCAGGGTATACAATGGCATCCAGCAAGGCTTCCTTGCCACCGACCATGCGGAGTTTATCGTCATTTTCGCTAATTTCCAGTGGTGCTGTCGCACAAGAGACAAGAAGAGTAAAAGTCATAATACAAAGGATGATCTTTTTCATGATGTTATCCTTTTCTTGTTTATAAAATTTTAAGGGAATTTTTATAACATGACAAGGATAATCTGGTTAATAGTTTAGGGGGTTAGGTTGGCATGGGAGCAATAGAGTTGGAGATTAATTAAGAATTTTAGCTTAGTCCGTTTACGGTTCACATCTTACGTTATACTTGTTTCTTGGTTCTTGAATCTTGTTTCTTTATATTTTCTTCATGAATAACGATACCCCAAAAATCAGAGTCCGCTTCGCACCCTCACCCACCGGTCATTTACACATTGGCGGGGTAAGGACAGCACTATTTAACTATCTATATGCCCGCCAACAAGGCGGAACCTATTGTCTGCGTATCGAAGATACCGACAAAGAGCGCTCTACCGATGCCAATATGCAGGAAATACTCTCTGCTTTGGAATGGTTGGGTCTTTCTGCCGATGAAAAGCCCGTAATCCAAAGCGAACATATTCAAGAACATCTCTATGCGGCGCAACAATTGCTAAACAAGGATAAAGCCTACCGGTGTTTCTGTACAAAAGAAGAACTTGATACCGATAAAGCAAAAGCGGAAGCTGAAAAGAGACCCTATCGATACAGCGGTAAATGCCGAAATTTGAGCGCTAAGGAGATCCAAAACAAGCTGGAAGTAAAACCCTACACGGTACGTTTTCGCATCCCCGAGGGTGTTACGCGCTTTAAAGATATGGTATACAAGGATATTGCGGTCAATAATGAAGAGATCGACGATTTTATCATCCTTCGTTCGGATGGAACACCCATCTATCAACTGTCTGTTGTCGTTGATGATGCCAATATGGGTATCACACATGTCATACGGGGTGAAGATCATCTCTCAAATACTCCCAAGCAGATACTGCTTTATCTTGCCTTGGGCAAAAAAGTACCCAAATTCGGACATTTACCCCTGATTCTTGCTTCAGATGGTAAAAGACTTTCAAAACGACACGGTGCAAGCTCTGTCAATGAATTTAAAGAGCTTGGATTCCTGCCTGAGGGACTGCTGAACGGCCTCGCCCCAACCGAGAAGGGCGAGGC
>JAYEJI010000037.1:0-4969 GCA_034660515.1 Fidelibacterota bacterium | reverse complement strand
ACTCCGATCCTCCTGAATCATGGCCATTAGATCTTGTTGGTGTCGTTGGTTGGTACAATGACCCGCAGATGATGCCACGTTATATGGCTGATTTCTTAACAAACCAAGCTCCGGCAGACTTCCTTATCCTGAATCCTGCCGACGGTGCTGAGGTTACATCACTAGATGATCCTGAAATTGTTGATATGGATACGGGTACTGATACGGTCAAGGCTATGTTCTTTAATTGGACAGAAGCTGTTGATATTGATGCCGGTGATACGGTAACCTATCAGATGATGTTCATTGGTGATGGTCCTGAAGAAGAATTGACTACCCGTGATACATTTATGTATATTCCTCTCAATGAAGAAAAACCGTACGAAATGAACGGTACATATACCATTTATATTCAGGCCAAAGATCTGAGTGACGCAACGGTTAACTCTGATACCGTTAGCTTCACCTTTGACTTCCCGGCTCCGCCAGTGATGGTCAATGCTGATGTTGTTCTGGTAGACGGTGTTCCGAAATATTTCGCTGAATTCGATCTGCCTTTAGATGGCGCAGCAATTGCAAACTTCAGTATTCTTGACTTAACGGCACCCAGTGTTGTTACTCCAACTGCTGTTGATTCTATTGCTCCGAATGCTGTGATGATCTCAGCTCCGTTAGTAGAAGATAACTATGTAGCACTGGTCTACACAGGTTTGACTACTCCAGGTGCTGCCATTTCAGTAACGGATACTACGAAAACTCTTAAGGTCTACATCCCATTCAGTGATGCACATCCTGAAGATGCAGGTAAGATCATTGAAAGCTTTGAAGTAGATACAGGTACATTCTGGGATCCGAACGGTTCCGGTTCAACCAGTGGTATTTTGGATGCATCAGCTTTTGCTGTATCTGATTCAACTGCTTACCAAGGTGAAAAATCCGGTATGCTGACCATCCTTGATGATCCGGCAACAGATAATGGTTGGTATGTACGTTTATATCATCAAAAAACACCTACTGTAAGCACTACCTCTACATTGATGTTTTTGGTTAAAGGTTCCTCTGATGCTAAAATTGAAATGAGTATTGCTATCGCAGATCCTGCATACGAACTTGGTCCCTGGAAAACAGTTTCACTTTGTGAGAACGATTGGCAAATTGTCAGTTTCGATCTTGCAAATGATGTTGCTGAAGGCTGGTATAATGGTGATGGTGTTGTAGATGGTTCAAGCGTAACGGTTGCGTCATTACGTATTAGAAGTTCAGAAGATGCTGATGTCGTTCTTTTCATTGATGGATTTACCGAACGTCAGATCCTTGAACCTGTCAATGTAACCTTGAATGTGATGATGGATGAATGGTTACGTCAGGGTAAATTCAACCTCGCAACCGACTTTGTCGATGTTGCAGGTAATATGAACGACTGGGGCGGCACACCGATCGTATTAGGCGATCTGGATGGCGATACGACCTATACTGCAGTCATTCCTCTACTACCGTATACAGCACTTCAATTTAAGTTCCGTATCAATGGTTCATGGAACGATGCAACGGCAGAATTCCCTTATGGTGGACCTGCACGTATATTGACAGTACGTACCTACGATAAGTCCTATACCTACTGGTATAACGATGATACACTTGAAGTAGCAATTGACGGTATCCCCGTTGAATTTGCTCTGCATCAGAACTATCCGAACCCTTTCAACCCGGTCACAACGATCAATTTTGATATGCCCTCAGTGGCAGATGTAAAATTGGTTATCTATGACATTACCGGACGCAAGGTACGCACCTTGGTCAATGAAAGTAGTGTCAATGCCGGTTATAAGAAGATCGTTTGGAACGGTCGTGATGACTTTGGTAACGGCGTATCAACCGGTATGTATATATACCGATTGATAGCTGGCGACTTTGTAGACGTCAAGAAGATGACCTTCCTGAAATAAACAAGTCAACCCGAATTAGTATACAAGAAAGGCTGTCGTTTGACAGCCTTTCTTTTTTACCCGAATGTTTTTTTAACAGGATCACAGGATGAACCGGATAATATTCTTGTACAAGTATTCATTTAATAAAAAACAAGCCTGTCATCTTGAGCACTTCTACGCTAAAGCTACGAAGTGTAAACTTGATACTTATAAGTAATAGCCTGCACTACGTTCAGGATGACAAATACCCCAGGTATTTTATTCTTCGGTCACGACCTTCCCCTACTACAATTGTACTTTAAAAATGTCATTCCCTACACTCCACACCAATACTCCAAACTCCAACGCATACTTATTAATGCACACAAGAAAAGGGCTGAACATGTTCAGCCCCTACTTTAATCTTTTTACTTTTATCTTACTTGCTGGTATAAAACGTCGATGCCACGATCTCCATTTGTCTTAGGAAAACGGCTTTACTCTGTCCCGGGGCGTAGACCATGCAATCAATAATATAAGTTCTGTTGGTTACCCCATCATAAAAATAGAACATAGTGAACGGACCACCCATAAGTTTGATCGGATGTCCCCACAAACCGCGAATATTATTAACGATCACTCCGTTCCAGTCAACGGTACGATAGCGTGCATAGGATTTCTCTATATATATCTTATCCATAAGATTCTGCATCAGCCAATACTTTATTCGCAAAGCCCAATCCTCATCTATGATCTTATTAAAGCCACCGTCCATCCAATATACGATGATATTACGCTGTGGGCGGGCAACTCCCAGATGTAAAATATGACGCGCCGTATCGATTTCCAGGATCTCATAATCATGCGGTAAACGGAGAGAAAATCCGAATTGATCAAAAATGTCTTTGGAAAGTTCCTTTTCTTCTGCCGTATGATAAAGCTGTTTGAATTGGCCGGATAAAAAACCATGATTGATAGCCTGATAGACCTGAGATCCACTATCGTTAATATAATCCAGTAACTGCTCTTTATCGTTAGCGATCAGTAGCATATAGGTCTGTCGATCTGCATATTTATCGTATTCATAGAAGAAAACCTTCTCACCGGACTGTACTTTTGCACGGATATCTTCCGAGATACTGTTTTGGATGAATTTAGAAACCTCATCCTTACCATCCAATGTTGCGATCAGCAGGATCAGCTTGTCATCCCTGAATTCTTTATAATCACTCACTTTAAATCTTGTAAAATAAAATAATTGCTCAATTTGCGGAGTTCGAACCTCGTATTCGACCTTTTTAGAAAAATCTTCTTCAATGTATTCCCAAAGTGCATCGTTAACCAAGGTCTTTATGGCAATGGGGCTTCCTACGCTTAAAGGTTTATATTCCGAACAGGAGAAAAACATTAAAGCTGCAATAAATATTACGACGAGTTTTTTCATACTACTCCTCTTTTTCTGCTTGTTTTTGAATACTCTCCAGTTTTTCCTGAGTCTTTGACAGGATATCCTGACAATAAGCACTCAATTCCGATCCTCTTTCATACAATTCCAGGATCTCTTCAAGAGGTGTCTCTTCGCTTTCGATCTTCTTAACGATAGATTCCAGCTCCATCATGGCATCTTCAAAACTTTTTTCTTTATTCATGATCTGATCCTTCCTTATCAGTAGAATTTATCACAGCATCTGCCGATCCGTCATGGAAAGAGATATTCACTCTATCCTCCGGAGATAGATTATATACCGAACGAACCAATTTATCGTTCCTGTCGCGGATAAGTGTATAGCCTTTCTTTAATACATGTTCAGGCGAGTATGCGAATAATTTTCCTTTAAATCCTTCAAAATGAGATCGTTTTAATTGTAAATGACTGTGCATGCCTCGATCTATTTGTGTTAACATCAAAGATATTTTTTCTTTTAGATTTGAAATGTTATCTGAAATTATCCGTGAAGACAGATAACGCCGGTAATGTTGCAAACGCTCTTGTTGCTTATTTATTGCATTGTTCAAACTGTTTGCCAAAGTATATTCCATCTGGTTCAGGGTATTCCGTACCTCCCGCCAGGGAGCACAAATAAACTCTGCAGCATTGGTTGGAGTTGAAGCCCGGTGATCAGCGATCAGGTCTATAATGGTTGTATCGGTCTGATGCCCCACACCACTGATCAATGGAATAGGATAATCCGCCACATATCTGGCAAGATCTTCATTATTGAACTCCCATAGGTCTTCTATAGAGCCGCCGCCACGCGCACATATAACGCAGTCGGGCTGAACACTTTTAAGCCCTTCAAGGGCTTCTATGACCGTTTTGGCCGCTCCTTTTCCCTGTACTCGTGCAGGTAAAAGGGTTATTTTTACATGAGGAGCGCTCTGAGAGAAAACTCGAAGCATATCCTGCAGTGCGGCACCCGTTTCACTGGTTACCAAACCGACATGCAAAGGATACTTCGGGATCGCTCTTTTCCGTGCGTCATCACATAGACCTTCTTCGATCAATTGTTTTTTAAGAGCTTCGTAGCGAATATATAACTCACCAAGTCCGGCATCTTGCAGGGATTGAATAATAAATTGATATTTGCCGTGAGGAGCATAAACACTTAAGCGTCCATAAACGATGACTTCCATTCCCACAGCCGGCTGTGTGATTAATTGCAGAGCCGTATTTCGCCAGATAACCGCAGGAAGAACAGCACCGGGATCCTTCAAGGTCATATAGATATGTCCGCTGCTGTGAAATTTACATTCCGATATCTCAGCTCTGACCAGAGTATCCGGAATATCTTTTTCCAGTTTTTCTTTTATCAGGGCTGTAATGTCTGAAACTGTCTGAATATTTAGCATACTTGAAAGAAAATACGGAATATTAGAGAAGGTTTAAAGAAGTTTTTAAGAGTTTAGTGGTTTATGAGTTTACTCTCCGTAGCTTCAGCGAAGGAGAGGTTTAAAGGTTTTTTTTGAGAGGCTTGGGGAAATTCTTTCGGAATAAAAAAAAGAGACTGTAAAAACAGTCTCTTGAATTATTTAGACTTTTTTCTTTTTATGACGATTCTTTCTTAAACGCTTTTTCCGTTTAT
>JAYEJI010000036.1:0-47705 GCA_034660515.1 Fidelibacterota bacterium | reverse complement strand
CAGACAAGGTATTCACTTTTACCGAAGCCCTGATCAATAAATTCGGCCCCCGAAAAGCAGGAAGTCAGGCCAGCCGAGATTGTGCGGATGAACTTCATCGCGAAATGAAAGGTTTTGCCGATGACGCCCGGATCGAAGAATTCGGTGTCCATGCCGGGGCTTTTCTCGGTTGGATCAGGATATTGGTTTCCCTATATGCTGTTGGTACGGCATTCCTTTGGCTTTCTAAACCTTGGATAACTGCAATTTTACTTTTTATTGGGATTCTGATAATGATATTTCAGTTCTTTTTGTATAAGCACAGTATAGATTTTCTGTACCCGCGTAAAAAAGCCGGGAACGTGATCGGTGTCGTTAACCCCGAAGGTGAAGTGAAACAGCAGATCATTATCAGCGGTCATCATGATAGTGCTCGTATTTTTAACTTTTATATTCATCAGCCGAAACTGTATGCATTAAGGGTAATGGGCGGAATTGGGATCCTCGCGATAATTTTTCTGCTTTCGGCACTCATTTCCATAGCAGGACTTTCACAGATCTACATCACGATATTGGCGATCATGGCTTCAATAGGGGCATTGATCGTTCTGCAATTATGGTTCTTTGCCTCATCAAAGGCAACACCGGGTGCAGGGGATAATTTGGTATCATCAGCTATGGCAATTGAGGCATTAAGACAGATAAGCAAAAATAAAAAAGCGGGGGAAGGTTTAAAACACACACGAATTATCGCTTTAAGTTTTGACGCAGAAGAAGAAGGTTTGCGCGGAGCTTATGCTTATGCAAAAAAACATAAAAATGAACTCAATTCGATCCCGACTTATTTATATAATATTGATTGTCCCTATACATTAAAAGAATTGTTCTTTTTAACCTCAGATATTAATAACAGTGTTAAGCTTTCTGAAGATCTTGCCCAAGAATGTGCCGGTATTGCAAAGAAACTGGACTATCCTTCATGTACAAAACCCATCGCATTTCTGACCGGTGGTACTGATGCTGCAGAACTGGCAAAAGTGGGAGTTGAAGCAACCACCATGTTGGCCATGCCCTGGGATAACAGTGAGCGAGGGGCGGTTTATCATACACCCAACGATACAATTGATGCTGTAGAAAAAGCTGCTGTGAAGGCAGGATTGGAGATCTTTTTCAGCCTGGTGACTGAAAAAGATAGTAAGCTGTAAGCACTATGCTATAATCAGCTCGGTATGCGGTAGGCAGTAAAAGGCAATTTCACACACCCCAAACTCCAGCACTCCGAACCCCGATACATCATAATTATTGTAATATAAAAAGGGACGGTCGAGACCGTCCCCTACATTTACGTAACTGATTTTTGCCTAGTGCTTAGTGCCTACCGTCTCCCCGTCTCCAATATTCAACTCGCCAAGATGGGTGTGAACTTTTGCACCATAACCAATGATGGAATCATGAAGCAGGCATTTTTGAATTTCCGCTTCATCATTGATCATACTGTTTGAGATCCTGGAATCTTTGATATTGACATTATTGCCAATCGCAACATTGGGTCCGATCACAGAATCAGATACGACAGTCCCCTCCCCAATATAGACCGGATCAATTATTCTACAGCTATGATCCTCTCCCTTATTTACAGTTCCTTTAGAAAGCAAATAAGCTGAGGTTGAAAGTAGTGTTTCTTTCGTCCCGCAGTCATACCATTCATTGATGGGAAAGGCTTTAAAAGGTTCACCGTTTTCAAGCATTAAAACAAGTGCATCGGTCAATTGATATTCATTTTTGGTTTTAACGTCATTTTTAATCAGTTCTTCAATAGCATTTTTTAATTTGCGCTGACTTTGTATATAATAAGCACCGGCGATAGCCAGATTGCTTGTTGCTTGTTCGGGCTTTTCTACCATACGGGTGATCATACCATTGTCATCTGTTTCTACAATACCGAATCGCCGGGGATCTTCTACCTTGACTACCGCTATCATATTATGTTTGGGATCTTTTAACTTTGACATATCCAGATCGATGATCGTATCACCCAAAATGATCAATGCGGGTTCATTCACGTCTTCAAGTCCATATAAAATTGCATGACCCAAACCTTTCATTTCCTCTTGTACGGGAAAATCAAATTTACCGGGGTATTTCTTATTAAAATAGTTGATGATGGTTTCTTTTTTATATCCGACAATAACGGCTATTTCATCAAACCCGGTCTTAATAAGAGACTGGGAGATATGTTCTAAAATAGGCTTACCCGCAACGGGAACCATCACTTTGGGACGGTTAAGGGTGTGGGGTTGTAATCGTTTGCCGATGCCGGCAGCCGGAATAATGGCTTTCATTCAATTCCTTTGACAGTGTAACCTAACTCGTTAATTATATCTTTGATCTTATCCGTATCAACTTTCCCGGTCACTTGGGCGGTCTTCGTTTCCAAATTTACATCAACTTCGGTCACTCCGTCAAGTGAAGAAAGTTCTTTTTTCACATTTGTCACACAATGCTGACAACTCATGCCTTCGATATGTACAAGATAATTTATCTTTTCTGTCATAATGGGTACCTCACAAGATTCACAATCATGGTTATTACCGCGATATCTTTTGATCATTTTATTAATCAGCGTATAGATGATCAAAATCGTTAAAATGATAGCTGAAGAGATCATCAACCACATCGGGAGTATGTGGTGATCATGTCCCATTGCCATAATACCCGTAAACCAGGAGGTGGGAAAAAATTGATCAAGAATGATCCCGCCGGCAAAAGAACCCACAATGATGGTTCCCAGGTAAACGATCAATGATTTCTTACCCAATGTATTCCCGATTACCGAGATCGTTGCCGCATTGGTTGCGGGTCCGGCCATTAGAAATACCAGAGCCGCTCCCGGGGATAATCCTTTTAGGATCAATGCTGCTGCAATGGGTACTGAACTGGTAGCACAGACATATAGTGGTATGGAAGCCACTAGCATGACCACCATGGAAAGATAGGGATTTGACAGATAATTCAGGAAAAAATCATCAGGAAGCACCACTGAGATCAAACCGGCAATAAGAATACCGATAGCCAGCCATTTTGCAATATCGGCCATGAAATCAATAAATGCATATTTTAAGATCGCCGGTATCTTGCGCCAGCCTTTGGGTATCTCTTCTTCGGGCGTTCCATTAGCATATTCGTGTGGTTTTTCACCTTCCACTTTATTAGTGACCATTCCGCCCGCAATACCCGTTAAAAAAGCCGCGATCGGCCGAATGATAGCAAAAGGCAATCCCAATAAGGAATACGTGATCATGATCGAATCCACGCCGGTCTGGGGGGTCGAGATCAAAAATGATTGTGCAGCACCTTTCGACGCGCCATTGCGATATAAGCCTATGCCGGTCGGGATCACGCCACATGAGCATAGTGGCATGGGAACTCCTAAAATTGATGCATTAATCACCGAGCGAAGATTTGCTTCACCCAAATGGCGCTTCATGGTACCGGGTTTTAAAGTAAATTTTAGAATACCTGCAATGAGAAAACCCAGAAGCAAATAAGGTGCCATCTCCAGCATTAAGTGATATATCTCATAAATGTAATCTTTAATAAATTGCATGTTCTTCCAATTCTTGCTTAACGATCTTAAACGAACTATTGTCTTTTTGTTCCCTTAAGTTTCTTCCACGTTTTTTTCAACTATTCGTATTTCTTTCCACTTTCCACTGCGATATCGCAAGTAAAATACTACTGAGAACATCATAAATACAAACACAACAACCAGCCATCCTGCCTGGGCACTCATATTAAATACTTTAACGACCAAATAGAGGCCACCGACCATAATATAATGAAGGGTCACCGATGCGATCATGGACCAGCGTGTATCCCCGGCACCTCTCAACACTCCCACAAAGGTAACAATAGCCGATTCGATCAATACATAAATGGCTGCAACCCGCAACATGTAGACGGCTATTGGAACTGCTTGATCAAATACCGTACTGGCGTTAGTTGGCCTGAAAACTTGAACAAGTTGCTGAGGAAAAAAGATAAAAAACACCAAAATAAAACTTGAGTAAATTAACCCTGTCTTAAAAGCCGACATAGCTGCTTTAGTAGCTGTTTCAATTTTTTGAGCACCCATATATCTGCCAACAAGAGAGGTAATGGCAATTTCGATCCCAATCAGAGGAATGTAGGAAACATTATCCCAATTAAACATGATGGTTGTTGCGGTCGCGGTTACATCCCCCATGGAATGAAAGATCAATATCATCATATTAAAAGCAAATAAATTCAAGATGAATTCCAGCCCGGGAGCATAACCATATTTTAAAAGTTTTTTCATGATCTGACCGTAATAACGAAATGATTTCATTACATGAAATTCTTCTCTATTTTTCTTGCCGAGGTAGGCTGCTAATAAGATGACCAGTCCTGCCATACCGCCAATGAGAGTGCCATAAGCAGCACCGCGAATACCAAGAGCCGGCACGCCGAATTTCCCAAAGATCAAAATATAGTTCATACATACATTCACGAACATGGTTATAATACCTGATATCATCACGATCTTTGTTCGCCCAATTCCCGAGAAATATGAGCTAAATGCAGTGCGTATCAATCCAATGATCGCCCCGTAGATCAAAATATTAAAATATATAATTTGGTAATCAAGTTGTGCTGCCGGAACATGCATTACATCAAAGAATTTGATCGCCAGAGGTTTCATGAGTAAAATAACAGGATATGCAAGAACTGCGATCATCAGGGCTTGAGTTGTAACAGCGGGGCAAGAATTTTTACGATTCGCACCGAGATATTGAGCAACCAACGCGGTCGAATAACCAATGAGTCCCAGAAAAAAAGTCGACATCATAAAAGAAGTCAAGCCACCGCCCATGGCAGCATTCATTATCTCCGGTCCGAGTCGTGATAAGAACATACGGTCTGTAAATATCATCACTGTATCG
Organism: Fidelibacterota bacterium; assembly: GCA_034660515.1. Lineage (GTDB taxonomy): Bacteria > Fidelibacterota > Fidelibacteria > Fidelibacterales > Fidelibacteraceae > M50B103. The sequence goes on along the minus strand of JAYEJI010000036.1, from coordinate 42,762 downwards.
GCAGCATAGGAAATGATCATTGGTAAAGCAATTGCCAGCATTTCCCGGATTCCGCCAGGTGTGTAATTGCGATTTTTTAATAATATTTCAGACATTTCCTGCTCAAAATTTTGTTCCCAATATTAAAACCATTCCTCTTGGAAAAGAAGTAAAAAAGAGGGAATTAAAATTGTGATCTTGAATTTATCGTAGAGGCACGCTATAGCGTATCTCTATATTTTACGATTATGTTTCTCGAATATATTACGCGTTACAAGCCTACGCCAAGGCTACAGCCTGCAAGCGCGTCACGAATTATTCTTCTTCTTGTTCAAGAACGACCAGCTTTGATTCAATACCGGGAATTACGGCAACTTTACGGGCTAACTCGGCATCATCTTTATCAGAACCGAAAAGTTCTAAAAACAGGAATCCGCTTTCAGAACAATTTTCCATCACACCGGTGTGTAACCCCAGTCGTGTTTTGATCAAACATCCCCATGCGGTCAGCACCTGCTGAAGTTTTACGGCCGCTTCTTTGCGTTTTCCGATCAAGATGAGTAAAACAGTTTTTTTCATGTTCTCTCCTATTTTGTTTTTATGATCTTTAGTACTTCAATTGCAAGTTTCTTTGCACTTTCTTCTATTTGCTTTTTAAACATTTCCGTTGATTCACAATCTGCAAAATCTGTGGTTATCTTCATTGCAGACATGGGAATATTTCTTTCTTTAGCAATCTTGGCTAAGGCATAACACTCCATGTCCGCAAGTCTCGCATTATGCTTTTTGTGTGTGTGATCACGCAGATCACTATCCTCAATGCTTCGTCTTACTGAAAGACAAATTTCTCCTGTTTCACCACTCAATAAGTGCAATTTTATTTCATCTTCATTTTCTGTTAGAGTCGATTCAATATGATAAATTTCACCTAACTTCAATTCTTGGTTCAGCATTCCGGCTGTTCCAATGTTCAAAATATATTCCGGTTGATGCTCCTCAAGATAGTTTATTAAAGTACGTTCCGCTAGCACAGGTCCGACTCCCGTGATCAACAGATCATAACCGTTAGTATGAAATAATGCTGTTTTATTACTGTAAGCTTTTATCTTTTTGGCCGATAAAATGTTTAATAAAGATGCTATTTCTATACTTAGTGCGGCAATTATTACCATAACAAAATCTAATGCGATTGGATTTAAAATGGAAGAAATAACTATATATTCCTGTTTGGTATTTCACTTTTCATCTTATAAATTTTAAAATGAAACGTTTATCCCTGACATGGTTTGTTTTTTTACTTATTATCGGAAGCCATTTGCACTCAGCAGATACTTTATATATTGAGCCTTGTGATGAAGTAACGATCAATATTTTCGGTGATAAAATATGTTTATCGCAAGATGAGGGAATATTGAGAAGATATGTAAAGGGAAAGCTGCTAAACATTTATTCGGGGCAGAACCCTGCCGGGAAGTTTATTCTACAACAACCTCTACGACCTATCTTGGATGGTGCGGGCAATATTTATATGCTTGATGTCGCAAGCAATACGGTAATTGCCTGGGATCGATTTTTGAACATTCATTCTATTACACCCTTGCACGAAAATATCCTCTCGCCAAAAGATTTTACGGTCACATCCGAGCATGATTGGCTGATATATGATGATTTTTACGGGCAAATTTTACAAATCCATCCCGGAAATAGCTTTTATATCGATTGGGGCGATAAACCGGTATCGGGAGAAGTAAAAATATATGCTGTTGAACAGCAAGTGATCGTTTTTCTTGAAGATCAGAAACTAATTCGTATTTGCGATTGGGATGGAACCACATTAAAAGAATTCAACCTGCCTGATAATTTCTTAGTCGACAAACTATTTCCGCTTAATAACATGACTTTCGGTTTGCGATCCGAAGACGGTGTATATATTTGGAAACCTGAGGATGCTTATCTTCGTTACTTATCCGATCTGAAAGATGTTGTTTTTCTCGAATTTCAGGCTAATTCATACATTCTCATCTCTCAAGAGGGAGCTATCGTTAATATTCCATGACCCGAAGCCAAAAAATCTTTATCACAATTTTACTCTTTTTTCTCATGCTTCCCCTGCATGCCGGTACGGGAAATGAAAAACTTATTATAAAACCCGGTCAAACGGTCTATGCTCTTCGACATCAATTGATAGTCGTTGATTCCATTTTTATTGATCATAACATATCTTATATCATTGATGATCTTCATGGTCGGCTGATATTATTACAGTCACCGGGAGAACAAGATACAATAAACATATTTTATCGGTTTAGCGAGATCAGCGCTCCAAGAAAAAAAGATCTTGGGATCGGTAAGATCGGCGGGTGGTTTCCAAAGGAAACAGAATCTAAAAGTGTATCTTCCTCTGAACTGTCAAACATCAAAACCCGCGGGTCTGTTTCCCGACAACTGGAAGTTGGCTCTTCCGGACAAAGTTTGCTTAGTGGTGGCTTGGATATCAAGATCAACGGAGAGCTTTCACCGGGTATTCATATAAAAGGGATCATTTCAGACAATGATGCTCCTTTTCAAGATTATTCTTCAACCCAGTCCGTGCAGGATGTCGACAATATCCTGATACAAATATATTCCGATCAGTTCAATGCGCAAATAGGTGATGTTTATATTAACAATAAATGGAATCACTGGAGTCGATTCAACAGAAAGCTGATCGGAGCACAGGTAAATTACAAAGACGAGCAATATCAAGGAGCGGCTTTTGTGGGTTCGGCAAAAGGGAAATTCAATCGACAAGAGATCATTGCACGAGATGGGGATCAAGGGCCTTACAGATTGCGGGGAGGGGACGGAGACAACGCTATTACGATCGTGCCGCAATCTGAAAAGGTTTATGTGGACGGTGTTGCAATAGATAAAACCAAATACACCCTATACTACACTGATGCAGAATTATTCTTTTCACCCGAATTCATGGTTTCAGCTTCTTCACGCATTGTCATCGAATTTAATTATGTAAATGAATTCTATTCCCGCTCATCCATGGGAGCGACATCAAGTTGGCGTTTTGGCAAAAATTTTAAACTTGGCGCTTCTTACATTCGGGAAAAAGATGATGAAAATAATCCGATCGATATTCATCTCTCAAATATTCCCCCTGATTCATTGGCCGGTATTACATCAAATAACGGTTTTTTTATTATTTCCACTGCCATTAAAGATACGGCGGGTGATTATACCCTTAGTGGTGATACCTGGGTTTATGCCGGTGAAGATCAGGGAACACATACTGTCTATTTTTATCGTGAAAATCAAAATGGCGGTTATGTCCGGAACTACACAACGGATGGTAAAATGTTTTTCATCTATTTTCCGGATGATCCTCTTTCCCAATATTTCCCCCGACGCAAAATCACTTTGCCCGCAACGCAATGGATCGGTTCACTGAACCTGGAGCTGGGACAAAAAGATAAAGCTTTTGCTTTTCTTGAAGGAGCTTACTCCTCTTTTAATGCAAATAATTACGATACCGGCAGAGCAAAAGCATCTCCTGCAATAAAATGGGAGTCGGCTCTTCCACTTGGTAAACATTTTTCTTTGAGATCCAATGGGTGGATAATGAATAAAGATTTTAATTCATTTGGTAAGATCACTCGTCCTGATTTTGAACGTTATCTTGGTTTTGGATCCGATGATACCATTACTCAAATGGCAACGATCACTGCTCAGGTGAAACATCAAAACATAAATTCCAATACTTCACTTGAGTATATTGCGGATGTTGATCAAAATTCTCGCGTGCGATTGCTGGCCGATGGAGAAGGCAAGCTCAAAGGTGCAAGTTTGAAATACAAATGGTCACATTTATTGGATAATGGTTTTCTTCCTTATTACAGTGTGAATGCCTCAACCAATATTCCCATTGGAAAGTCTTTAGCATTTTATGCTTCCTGGATGCAAGATCATTTTCAACCGATCTTTTCTTCTTCTTTGGCATATCGGGCAGAATCGGCTAAAGCGGGTATGAGTATTGGCAAATGGAAATTTGATTATACTTACCGCAAAGATTACGATTGGGATACACAGGATTCCTCTTTTCTTTCATACTCTCAAAAACACGATGCCGCAATAAGGTTCGATCAATCTTTCTTTGATAATAAATTACGCTGGAATACTATAGCAACATATCGATATGATCAACGTAATAGTGGAGACGAGCAATATCTTTTAACAAATTCACAATTGCGCTTTAATATGAAAAAACTCGGGTTGGGTGGTTCTCTTAAAACCGCGATCAATCGAACTTCCGAGACAAAGCGCGAAGCTGTCTTTATTTTTGTTGGCGATGGTTTGGGTTACTACCGTCTGGATGAGTTTGGACAATATGTTCCGGATGATATGGGAAACTTTATTTTAAGTTCTGAACTGACCAATGAGAGGCAGGATCAGTATGTTAGCAAATTTGCCACCTCACTAAAGTGGAAAAAAAAGTGGAAAGATGTAAAGCTTCATTTCATCCATAATGGTTCGACAGATTATCGCACCCCGGGGCTGGTTCTTTATGCACCTCTGTTAATCAATGATCCGGATACCAATATCTTCTATGGAAATCTGCGCTTAAAACATGAAGCCGGTATCACGGGGCCCGACGGGAAACATCGTATTACGCTGCTTTTCGAGGACACACGCTCACAGAACTTTCAAACCGCTTACAATGAAAATATTTATTTCCAGTCGGCTCGTTGGTTGAAATACCGTTATAAACCCAAAAAAGTTATTTTAGATATTTATTATAAATACCACTCCCGCGAGCAGCATCGTTTACCATTGAACAGCTACCGTGTTCAGACGCTTAGTCAGGGTGCCGGACTCGAATGCGAATATCTGTTCTCTAAAAAATTGCGCGCAACTCTCGAAGGAAAATATGAACATATCACTACTAATTTCAATGGCAATTTTATCACACATTGGATCGAGTTAAAAAGTAATTGGATCTGGTATCGCGTTGCCGGTGAGCGCATGTTCCTTACTGCGAGCATAGACAGAGTGATCAGCGACCATACCGGATCTTTACCTTATGAAACAGCGAATGGCTTGCCTGTCGGCTGGACCTGGTCCGGTGCTTTGCGATATGAAAAACGTATCAATCAGTTTATCTCCGCAGGCGGATTTTTTCAATATAGAAAACGGGCAGAGCAAAAAGGCATTATCACTGCAAATCTGGAAGTAAAGGCATATTTCTAATGAATAGACATCTTTACATCTTTTTTCTGTGTATTTTACTTCTCATAAGTGGAATGCTTTATGCCGAACCTGTCTATTATTGTGTAATAGAAAATGACACGCTTGCCGTAAAAAGCGAAACAGATCTGAAAGCAACTATTGATCAGTTTTTAGTTGATCTCGGAGATCAGGGGTTCCCTCATATTGAAGCCATTTTAGATGCTTATGTAAAAGAGGATGGTCGTGAGTATTTTCACTATCGTATCGATAAAGGGACAAAGACTGTGATCGATACGGTGGTCTTTGGTGATTATTCTCCACGTGAGATCTCTTTGCTTTCACGATATATTACACTACCGGAAAGCGGAACATTTCACTATACTCAAGTCCGCAATATGATCAGTGAATTAAAAACCAATACGCTGCTTGATGTGGAAGAACGTGCCGATATTTATAAAAACGGACTCCGTTTATACACTGAAGCTAAACAGGACGTTCGTTTTGATGCCATGGCTTCCTATAAACAGGAATCGGACCGTCAGGGTGTCATTGGAGATATTTCTCTCAGCTTGATCAATTTAGGTGGTTTGGGACGTTTGGCAAGTTTCTATTGGTCGCGTCCTACCCTGGGTGTCAATTCCTTTGATCTTTCGTATACAGAGCCTTATATCTTTAATAAACCTTTTTCGACACGATTGACATTCTCACAACGATATCAGGATAGTCTTTATGTCAAGCGCGATCTGAATGTTGCTGTGATCTATCACATGAACCAACGCTCCAATTTAACCGTCAATTATATCAATGAACAGATCAGCACCTCTGAGATCGGATCAGATTCGGGCTTTGTTACTCAAAACCGCTCCGGTTCAAATGTATCACTGCAATGGCTTTCAAAACCCGGCAACATTACCGGATATGTCAATTTTATGTCCGGCCTCCATTTTGCCCTTGATCAAAGGGTTTCTCGTTCTGAACTGGATGCTCGTTTAAAATTGCGCAAATCCATATTGGGGGCTAATATCAATCTGCTTGGTGGCTATGTCACATCCGAAGATCCCATTGCTCTTTACGATCAATTCAAGCTCGGTGGCGCCACTTTCCTTCGCGGGGCATATTTTGAACAATATATTACTAACGCTTATGTCGGTTGGAAAATTGAAGCGGGTTATTTTCAGCGTACTCATTTATTCGTTTTTTATGACGGCGTGATCATGCAGCATAAAGATCCTGTCTTGCATCACTTTGGTGTGGGGTTTTCCCTTCCTGCCGGTAATAACAGACTCACCATTGCCCTTGGTTTGAATCCTAAAGAAAGCATTCGACAGGCGAAGTTTCATTTAAGTTGGGGGGTGGGAAAATAGTGATCGGTGCTTTGTAATCTGTAATCTGTAATCTGTAATTTACACCGGGTTAAAACCCAGTGTTACTGATATTGTTTTCTTTGATGAATTCTTCTATTTCTTCATCAAAGGTTTTGTTTCGATGATGCTCCTCTTGGCATTTTATATAATTTCTTACTATTTCAATTTGTTGTTGACCTATGGCTGCAGCATAGTATTCCGGTTGCCATGCAAACTTAACTTCAGTGATATTATTCTTATTGATCCAATGAGATGATTCACCTTTAATGCAGTGAACTATTTCTCCAATTGATTGATTAGAGTTCATTGAGATCAGTAAATGTAAATGATCATTATATCCGTTTATAAAATTTACGTGTATACCTTTCTCATCTGCATTTTCAATAATATGATATATTAGTTTTTCGCGAATACTTTTTGTTAAATAGGGATATCTGTTTTTTGTAGGCCAAACAACATGTACCCAAATTTTTATAAAAGACATTGTGCACCCAAATTCTTTTCAGTAACCCTAGGTTTTAACCTGGGGAAGCCACAGCAATAATCTCTAAAGTTATAAATCTATAATGGAAAACTTTTTAATTTAAAATTCCATTCGATCTTCGAATGTTCGTTTGCCCTGCGAAGTTTTGACGAAGCAGGAAATGTTCGATATTTATGATTCAAATGCGTATCCTGAAATCTTGATAAAAAATACAAAAGGGGGAATTGCTCCCCCCTTTCGTTATTCCGTATCAAAACGGAACATCGTCCCCCGTTTTTTCATTTGCCCCGGCTTCTGCGCCCTCTTCTTCTTTGTTTTTGCGTTTCCCAAGTGGAGTAAGCATATCTGCGTATACCTCTGTGATGAAATGTTTTTTACTATTCTCATCGGTCCACTCATGAGTGCGCAACATTCCCTCAATGTACACATGCTGTCCTTTGAGCAATTTGCGGGAATATTCAGCAAGATTTCCCCAACAGACAATACGATGCCAGTCGGTCCGGTTCTGGTATTCGCCCTTGGCGTCCCGCCAGCCATAATTACTGGCTAAATTGAAATGCGATACCTTACGATCGTTCTTGAGTGTCTTCATCTCGGGATCTAGTCCAATATGTCCTACAAGGATGACGCGATTTGCAGAATTCCTATTCATTTTCCCCTCCTTTCGTTTTATGGGTGGATAGGAGTACTTCTTTTGTTTGCTTTTCTCCTGCAAATGTATGATTTTTGCAAATAGCCTGCAAACGAGGTTGGAGAATCTGTGATGAGTGTCATTGAAACCAAGCTAAAAATCGTACCGGACAAGCCGGGCGTCTATATTTATTACGACCAAAGTCGGACGATCATCTATATTGGTAAAGCAAAATCGTTAAAAAATAGAGTGCGCTCATATTTCCGGGGTAAAACTCAGGATCCCAAGACCCAGGTGCTGGTTTCCAAGATCGCTGATATGGAATGGATCATTACGGATTCTGAAGTCGAGGCTCTTCTTCTTGAAAACAACCTGATCAAACAGCATGTACCGCGATACAATATCATGCTGAAAGACGACAAGACCTATCCTTACATCTGCATCAGCAATGAAACTTTCCCACGTGTCTTTTCAACTCGTAATATTATTCGGGATGGTTCACAATATTACGGACCTTACACCGACCAAAGTCACATCAAGCGTCTCCTCAAGGTTATTTATAAAATTTTTCCCGTTCGTACTTGTCGTAAAAAAATTGAGGATGGCGGTGATCCAAAAGATGAACCTTGTCTGCAATATCATCTTGGAAATTGCAAAGCTCCTTGTATTGGTAAGATCGGGAAAAAAGAATATCAGGAAACCATAGAAGAGATCATCCGATTTCTTAATGGTAATACCCGGCCCGTGATCCAAGGCCTGACAAGCAAAATGGAAAAAGCTTCCAAAAGTATGGAATATGAAAACGCGGCACGAATTCGGGATCGTCTTCAAGTCCTGAAAAAATATACCAACACCCAGTCCGTGGTCCAGACAGATTTTATGAGTCGTGATGTCATTGCGCTTGCGGTAGCTGATCACGACGCGATCATGACAATTTTTCGACTACGCGAAGGTGTATTGATCGGCCGTGAACGATTTCACTTGAAACATATTGAACACCAAGGGCAACAGGGAATTCTTAAAGATTTTATTCGTCGCTATTATTCCAATACCAACCTTTTTCCCAAAGAAGTTTTCATCGAATTGGAAGATGATATTCAATTATTCGAAGATTACCTGAAAAAGATCTCAGGATCTACCATTAAGATCATCTGTCCCGAGCGTGGGAAAAAAGCAAAACTTTTCACACTCGCAAAGAAAAATGCCGATATGCTTTTAAAAGAAATTCTGCTCCAGAAAATGAAACTTTCCACCCAGCCGACAAAGATGGTTGAGGCACTTCAGCAGGCTTTGAATCTTTCTGTTCCCCCACTGAGGATCGAGGGTTTTGATATATCACATTTTCAGGGTAAAGAAACCGTAGCTTCCATGGTCTATTTTGAGAATGGCACCGCTAAGCGTTCGGCGTATCGAAAGTTTATTGTACGTTCCGTTGATAAACCTGATGATTTCCAAAGCATGAGAGAGGTCGTGGAACGACGCTATACACGCCTTTTAAAAGAAAACGCCATCCTCCCGGATCTTATTTTAATAGACGGCGGCAAGGGACAACTGGGTGTAGCGAAAACCGTATTGAATGACTTGGAATTGAATAATATCCCGGTCATCGGATTGGCCAAGCGTCTTGAGGAAGTTTTTATTCCCGGCTATTCGCACGCACAAAATATCCCCAAGGCTTCCCCTGCTGTGATCCTGCTCCGTCGTATCCGGGATGAAGCTCATCGATTTGCCATTACCTTCCATCGAAGTAAGCGCGGAAAATCTATGGTGAAAAGTATTCTTGATAATATATCCGGTGTGGGCGAAATCCGGCGAAAGAAATTATTAAGCACTTTCGGCTCAACCCGGGAACTTGTAAAACACTCTGCAGATGACATAGCAAAGCAAGCCTCTATTTCCATTAAACTGGCAGAAACGATATTACTAACTCTCAATCAGGATAAAGATGAAAAAATCGGGAAGTTATAATCTAAATTATGACGGCGGAATAATTGCCATAGAAATGCAATATGGCTTCCGCAAACGCTTGTCCCTGACCGTCTATCCTGATCGTCGTGTTGTCGCCCGGGTTCCATATGGTTTTCCCCGACGAAAAGTTGAAGAATATCTTCAAAAGAAAAACAAATGGATATTCAAGTATCTTGAGCATTTTGAGAAACATCCTCCCGAGAGTGAGAAAAAATATGTTGAGGGAGAAGAGCATAGCTATCTGGGAAAAAAATATAGGCTGAAATTTTTAAGCGGAACGACACAAATAAAAATTGATGGGGATAATTTATCTGTTAGAGTCAAAAATCCGGACGACATAGAATATATTTCCTCAGTTTTGGATCGTTGGTACCGTAAAGAAGCCATACGGGTGTTGACTCCCCGGTTTGAAAAGATCCTTAAAAACCTTCAATATCTCGATCTGCCCAATACCGGTTTAAGATTCTATAAAATGAAACGTCGCTGGGGTTCTTGTTCAGCAAAACATGTGATCACGCTGAACACAGAACTGATCAAAAAAGACAAAGGACTTATTGATTATGTCATTGTGCATGAAATTTGCCATCTGAAAGTACCGGCGCATAATAAGGCTTTTTATTCGTTAATGGAATCAGTTCTGCCGGACTGGAAAGAACAACGTAAAAGTTTGAATGAAAGTATTTAAGCACTTTTCCAATTTGTTCTGTATCAATTATAAAGTACATTTTACCGTTATATGAACTCAAGAAAGAAAAGTATGACACAGATTAAGAAAAATGACCATGTTGAACTCTATATCGAGAGCATTGCATTTGGTGCAAAAGGTGTTGCTCGAATAAATGATTTTGTTGTCTTTGTGAGGGATGCTCTCCCGGGACAAAAAGTCAAAGCTCTTATCATTAAAAAGAAGGCTGCTTTTGCCGAAGCGATTATTCGGGAGATCATTGAAGAATCACCGGATCATGTCGATGCGCCCTGCCCTTATTTTGAAGATTGCGGTGGATGTAAATTCCAAAGTTTGAATTATGAAAAACAACTCGACATCAAGACCGAACAAGTGAAAGATGCCTTCACACATCTCGCAAAAATACCGGATATTTCTATTTTACCGGCACTTGCCGCACCGGAACAATATGCTTATCGGAATAAGATGGATTTCTCAACCGGCATTTCACGGTGGTTACTGAAAAAGAACGATCCCGGTACGGCTGAGGACTTTGCCATCGGACTGCATGCGCCCGGGCGCTTTGACAAGATACTCGATATTGATGCCTGTCTTCTTCAGGATGAAAAGTGCAATGAGATCTTTCGAGAGATCAGATCTTGGGCACGAGAGAACGGTATTACACTCAACAACCCACGCGAGTATACCGGTTTTTTGCGTTCTGTCATGATCCGCAAGGGTGAGTACAGCGGTGAAGTGATGGTTAATCTGATCACTCGCCATGAGGATAAAAAATTACTTCAGCCATTAATTGAGAGTATTACCACTAAGTTTCCGGAAGTGACTTCCATTGTCAATAACATCACTAACTCCAAAGGTGACCACTCTATCGGTGAGCGTGAAGTTCTGCTCTACGGAGAGTCGGTCATTCATGATATACTTGGCGGATTGAAATATGAGATCTCGGCCAATGCATTTTTTCAGACCAACACCAAGGGTGCTGAGCAACTCTATAATACTGTTGTAGAATTTGCCGATCTGAAACCGGATATGATCGTTTGGGATTTTTATTCGGGGGCCGGATCCATTTCACTTTTTATTGCCGATAAAGTAAAACAGGTTATCGGTTTTGAGGTGGTAAAAGATGCTGTTAAAAATGCAAAAATGAATGCTAAAAGAAATAAGGTTCAGCATTGTCAATTCTTTGAGGCAAACTTAGATACTTTCTTACAAACCAATCAGGAACTGATCGGTAAACTGGATCAACCTGATCTCGCCATCGTGGATCCGCCCCGGGCGGGTTTAAACCCGAAATTTGTAAAACAATTGATCGCGTTAAAACCACCGAATATTGTTTATGTCAGTTGTAATCCTTCCACCCAGGCACGGGACATCGCATTATTGCTTGAAGCCGGGTATAAAGTCGAGAAAATACAACCGGTAGATATGTTTCCGCATACGGCACATATTGAGACGGTAGCGAAACTGCGTTTAGACGTTTAGGCCTCACACAAAGAATATATAATGTAAAATGTCTATATAGACCGGTTGGAATTTTCAAAGGAAAAGAGTATTTTAAAATATGGAAAAATTTACATCTCATCTGAACAAATTATTGGGCAGAATGCCAACAGATCTGGAGCTGGAAGTATTTGGTCCTTTTGGTCCTTATGAATCCAATCGTGAAAAACGATTCGCTAATTTTAATTCTTCACGGCCTTTATATTTAAATATTGATAATGATCATTTTGTTTATATCAGCAATCATACAAACCGCTTGCGTTGCTGTCTTGACATGGCTACACGACATTTAGATACTTCTTCATGCTACCGGCATGAGCATGGTACCATTATGCTGGGTGTTGCAAAACCCGAAAATGAGAAGCATCTGCGTTCACGGCATATCAATTATCATATTTATATTCAGTCAGCCACAAACAATTCGGCGGCTAAGTTCTTGGCATCGGTCAGTAACTTTGCGGATCATATTTCTTTGATCCGTGATGAAACACCCTGGGAAAGACTGTGCCGGGTTTGTGTGGAAACCAATACAGGGGGACATATTACCGCTTCTTCTAAAAGGCTTTTTAAAACTTATGAGAATGGTTTGCTTTACATTGTGGCCGATCATCAGCATTTTAATTTCAATGAAGCTGTTAAAAAATCGAACAGTGTTCCTATGTTTATCGGTAAAACTGTATCTTATCCAATTTTGAGTTTAGATAATGAAAAGGGGTTCCTCGAAATACCCATATCGACCCTGAAAAAGCTTCAACAAGAGCAACTGAAAACAGGAGCTGTAAAGCATCCGTCAAATCCCGATAACGAAAGTTATGATATTCTTAAAGATATTGATGAAGAACCGGATATTATCAACAAACTTTTTAAACTTGTTCAAAAAGAGCAAAATGCCTATCCGGCAAAATTTTACTCGTTTTCGGATGAAATACCGGAATTGAGAATTGATGCAATATCTTTGAACAGTTTATCTTTTTCTCTAACCGGAATAGAGCTACATACCCTGTCCGGTATTGTAAATATGCAAATCAGGGGGTTGAAGCCACTTGCACTCAGTTATTATATGGAAAGCACGGCAGATTCACCTCAAGAAATAGAGCCATATCTAAACGCCATTAAAAAAAGTGCAAAGTTGTTTGGTATTCCAATTGCCAATAATTGCATCGTACCCGGGAAAACAAATCGGCTGAAATTGTTCTTTATTTCAAAAAAGGAAAGTGATATTCTTCCTCATACTTTTCAACAAGAGAATGATTTCATATGTTTACTTGGGGATCCCAATGGCGTACTCGTGGGTTCAGCTTATGCACATGTACATGGAAAGACGGAACCCTATACTCCACCGGGCGTAATGACGGGAACACTTGCAGCGCTTGTGGATGTTATTAAAGAGTGTTCAGACAAGAAGGTTATATCATCTGCATCAATGATATCTCGTGGTGGTTTGATCACTGTTTTAAAGGAAGCGGGAAAAAACGGTCTGGGTGCTTCCATATACTCCGAACGAAAAGGTCCTGCTCAAGTCTTTATTTTTGGTGAGCCGCAAGCCGCGGCTATGGTCACGATCAAAGAAAATCACCTTATAGATCTTGCACGGATCACCTCAAATTTCAACCTTACTTCTACGACTATCGGCCGTGTCTCAAGTGACCCGGAAATCAGGATAAATAACGAAGTATTAATCGAAAAACAAAGTTAGAATTGTTCAAATTGCCAACTATTATATGATTATCTCATTGACACACGGATTATTATCATGTAAATTGTGCGGTTGATTGGAGTCAAGTTATGAATACTTATGATAATGTTAAAAGCAAATTAGCCCAGTGGTGGGAAAGTCTTAGTCCAAAAATTGACGAAGCATATCACACTACTAAAGAAAAAGCCGGCGATTTTAGTCGTATTGGTAAAATTAAATATGAAATATTTCAAACACGACGCATATTATTGAAATGTTATCAGGAACTTGGCGAAAAAACAACTCGACATATTGATGAAAAGAAAAGTTACGATCTAAAGGAACTGGTAAATATTAATGAAATGACTGACCAGATCCGTGAATTGAGAATTAAGATTTCGACGCTTGAAGAAGAGGTCACCCGCCTCCAGGCTGAAGAAAAAATAAAATAGTTTTTTGAGGAAATCAGCCCGGGTGGCGAAATTGGCAGACGCGCTAGGTTCAGGGTCTAGTGTCCATCGGACATGCGGGTTCAAATCCCGCCCCGGGTACATTTATTGAAGGTAAGATCAACTCTTGCCTTTTTTGTTTATATCGGAATTATTTGATCCTGAACTTCGCAACAACGGGACGATGGTCAGAGGCAACTTTCTCGGGTATGACCTTGAAATTGATATTTGATATTCCCCTATCTTCACTAAAATATACATGATCGATATTTCGTGAAGGTTCATTAGCGGGATATGTGTTCTCCTCCGATATACATCGGGATAATGTTTTATCCAAAGCTGCCAGCGGTTCACTGCCGGGCCGGCAATTAAAATCACCTCCCAAAATGATCTTCGCCTTATCTTTTTCGATCACTTGAATAATCTTCTGCATTTGAATTGACCTGTCAGAATCACCTTGATGATGATCAAGGTGTGTATTATAGAAATGAAGCGTATCCCCTTTTTTGGTAATACATGAGATCATCATTAATAATCGCGACTCAAAATTTTCCCGTGCCGGTAATTGAATTAATTTCGATTCAATAATGGGATAACGGGATAAAATGGCATTCCCGAATTCACCGCCCTGATAATCAAAGGTTCTCATGAAAATGCCATGCATGCCGGTTTTTTCCTCCAGTAGACTAATAGCATCCATCTTGCCGCTTCGTTCGGTAAATTGATCCACTTCCTGCAGGGCAACCAGATCTGGTTTTTGATCATTTATAACATCTGCAATACGATCAGCATCCAGTACTTTATCCATGCCCCTCATGGCGTGAATATTATAGCTCATGACGGTAATTTTATTACATCCGACAAAGAAAATCAGAATAGTTAAAATTGCGATGATCTTTTTCATAAGTACCTCATTAATTATGATAATGATCAATTTAATTTATTTTCATCGGTCTTCCAATGATCATCAAATAATAAATTGCAAAAAAAAGCAGTTATAAAACTGCTTTTTTTCTATTGATTTTTTTAACAATTATTCTGTTACACCGTAATCTTTCCCATATTTCTCAGCGACAAAATCAATATCTTTATCACCGCGGCCGGAAAGATTTATAAGTAATGTGTGATCTTTTGGTAATGTGGGCGCCAATTTGATGGCATAAGCGATAGCATGGGCACTTTCCAAAGCGGGAATGATACCTTCAACACGGGATATCTCAAAGAAAGCATCAATAGCCTCTTTATCGCTGGCCGTAACATATTTTACTCGTTCAATATCTTTTAAATAACTATGCTGAGGTCCAACTCCGGGATAATCCAATCCTGAAGCAACCGAATAAACAGGAGCGGGTTCACCTTTTTCATCCTGGATCAGATAACATTTGAATCCATGGATAATACCGGGTTTACCCATTGTCATGGTTGCTGCGTGTTCACCGGGTTTGAAACTAAGTCCGGATGGTTCTACAGCATAAATATCAACATCATCTTCGAGGAATTCTGTAAACAAACCTATTGCGTTTGATCCGCCACCAATACAAGCCATTAAAGTGTCGGGAAGTTTACCGGTCATAGCCTTAAATTGCTCTTTGGCTTCACGACCGACAACAGATTGAAAATCCCGGACCATTCCGGGGAAAGGATGAGGTCCTACAACCGAGCCAATACAATAAAGTTGTGTTTCGGGATCTCCCAAATATGCCATAAATGCTGCATCAACTGCATCTTTTAAAGTTTTGGTGCCCATATTTACCGGGATAACATTAGCACCGAGGATCTTCATACGAATGACATTGGGATGCTCTTTTACAATATCAACCTCACCCATATAAATATCACATTCCAGATCCAATAAAGCGGCTGCCGTCGCAAGAGCAACTCCGTGCTGTCCCGCTCCTGTTTCGGCAATCACTTTTTTCTTTCCCATTGCTTTTGCAAGAAGAGCTTCACCCAGACAATGGTTGATCTTGTGCGCACCGGTATGGTTCAAATCTTCACGCTTAAAATATATTTGAGCCCCACCCAGTTTCTTGGACAATGAGCGAGCGTGGAAGATGGGTGAAGGACGACCCACATAGTGTGTATACAGATCGTAAAGTTCTTCCTGAAATTCAGTTGTATTTTTAATTTTTTCATATTCTTCAGCGATATTTTTCATAACGTCCACAAGCTGAGGTGGAATGTATGCTCCCCCATACTCTCCAAAGTTTCCTTTTGCGTCCGGCATTTGTTTTAATTTCGTCATTGATCTTTCTCCAATTTTTTCAGCAACTTTAAGCTGATCGATGTTGTGTCTTTAAGAATTTTCGAGCCCCTTGTGATTTTGCATAAAGAGATATGATGTTTTTCTGCAATATGCCGCTGGGTCTCACCGTGATATAAGTCCTGCATTAGCCGCCATCGAAAGATTAATGTATTTAATTCGCTTTCAGTCAATATTTCTATCAGAAATTTTTCCATTTCTTTTTCGCTCTCAATCCGGGAGAACACTTTTGCTAATTCTTCATAACCTTGCATTACATATTCCTTGTTTCTATGGACAGTAACATAGTGATATTATATTTTCTATGCAAATATTATTTGTTCTTTTTTATAGAAACATTGAATCAATTGAAAATTGACAGAGGACAATCGACAATTAAGAGTAGTCTGTGATCGGTAATAGGAAAACACTTATTTATCTTATAACAAAACAATTCCTACCTAACCATCAGGCTTTGCAAATTGGAATAAATTATGAACGAACTTGAACTTTTTACTGGAACTTTTAACCTAAAAGTGTTACCTATGTTTTGAAGGGGAAACGTTACCCATGTTTTGACGGTACATTCGTACCCTCGTACCCTCGTACACTCTCATTCCCACACCCCACACCCCAAACCTCATACCCTACACCCCATGCCCCAAACCACAAACCCCACGCCCATATAGTGTCTCCTGTCACCATTTTATCTATCTCTTGCTTTTTTATTGATAAAAAGGACTGTATCGGGTAACTTTAAAGATGTATTGTTCCATTGCCTTCCCACAGGAAGTTTATCAGACATTCACGTATTCCGTACCGGATTCTCTCGCAGATATACTTAAACCCGGAATGAGAGTAAAAGCACCTTTTGGTCCAAGAAATCAAATTGGATATTGTGTGGAATGTCTTCTTGTTCTACCGTCAAAGCCAAGCTATACATTGAAGAGCATTTCCGAAATTGTAGACAGACAGCCTATTTTTACCAAAGAACTGATAAAGCTCATTACTTGGATATCAGGTTATTATCTTGCCCCTATAGGAATTTGTTTTAAGGCCGCCCACCCTTCAGAGACCGGATTTAAAAGACAGGAATTTTGTTTTGTTTCGCCTGATGAAGAAAGATCAAATTGGCCGGATATCCTTTCCGGAGGTTTATCTATGCTTGATTTTGTAAGTCTGCCCGATATAAAACAAGGGGAAATCAAAGAAGGTATTTCTGCCGGGAAATTATATATTGATAATATCTTCCCCAGAGCAAAGAAAGCCCGAAAGGTCAATGCTGTAAAACTATTGAACACTGACCAACCCGTAACTAAACGTCAACAAGATGTGATCAACCTCCTTTCTTCTCTTGATCTGCCCATCGAAGAAACCAGGGTCATTATAAAAAAACTTGGTGTTTCCGCACCAGTTATTAATAAACTGATCGAAAAAAATATTCTTGAAAAGTGTGAGATGGAAGTTCCGGCCAATCCTTTTGACCATTTTTCATCCAATAGAGATCGGGAAATTCACTTATCCGAAGAGCAAGCAAACACGATCAAACACATAGAGGGTCATTTTGGTTCTTTTTATCCCGTATTGTTACATGGCGTTACGGGAAGCGGAAAAACAGAAATTTACATCGAGCTTGCCAAAAAACAATTGCTTGCAAATAAAAAAGTATTGATCATGGTTCCTGAAATAGCCATCACTCCTCAGGTTGCAGCTCGTTTTCGTTCTACTTTCGGGGAAAAAGTTGCCATCTGGCATAGCCAAATGACCGATTCGGAAAGGTTGTGGACATGGACGCAGATTCAAAAAGGTGCGATTCATATTGTGGTTGGTGCTCGATCTTCACTTTTTGCTCCAATGGAGGATATTGGATTGATCGTTGTTGACGAAGAACAGGAAGCCTCCTATAAACAAGATGATCAGGCGCCCCGTTACCATGCTCGTGATGCGGCTGTAATGTATGCCCATATTTTAAACATACCCATTGTACTGGGTTCGGCGTCACCCAGTCTGGAATCTTATTATTTATCAGCATTGCAACGCTATCATCGTCTTGAGCTGAATCATCGCTTTGGTGGTGCTCAATTACCAAAGGTGAAGCTAATTGACATGTTGGATGCTCCCCGAAAAGGTTTATTCAGTCATGAGCTGTTGGCTGCAATTCACAAGACACTTGAGGATGGTAAACAGGTCATTATTTTACAAAATCGACGGGGTTTTAATACTATCATGCTCTGCAGCGAGTGTCAACAAATACTCCAATGTCCCAGTTGTAGCGTGGCTCTTACTTACCACAAACGATTGGATAAGCTCATGTGTCATGTTTGTAATGCAACTTATCCACTGACTACAATATGTTCTCATTGCAATACAAATACCCTGGAAGCCATGGGGCATGGAACTCAAAAGATCGAGGAAGAATTGCAAACACTTTTTCCCGATGCCCGGATCGCCAGAATGGACATGGATACAACCCGCACAAAACATGCTCATGCTCGTATATTGAACGAGTTTGAAGAACATCAACATGATATTCTACTCGGCACTCAAATGATCGCAAAAGGATTGGATTTCCCGGACGTGACTCTCGTTGGGATCATGAATGCAGATACAGGTATGGGTATTCCGGATCATAGGGCAAATGAACGGCTTTTCCATTTGATCTATCAGGTCAGCGGGCGAAGTGGCAGAGGAAAGCATTCCGGAAGCGTATATATTCAAACCTTTTCTCCCGACGAGCCCTTGATCCAGATGGCGGCCAAACTTGAATTGAAGGCTTTTTATAATTTAGAACTTTTCCAAAGGAAAAATCTTAATTATCCTCCTTTTAGTCGTTTGTTCCTGCTTAGGATCATTGGCAATAATCCCAGAGAGGTGGAAGCGGCTGCCGGAAGAATGTATAAAGCTCTTACGGGAAAGATATCAACTTCAAATTGCATCGGCCCGGCGCCCTCACCCATAGAAAAGGTCAAAGATAAAACACGTTGGCAAATACTTATTAAAGCTGATCGAAAAGATGATCCGAACGGAAATCGAGCTGCCGGTATTATTATGCATGTACTAAGAAACTTTAAAAAAACCGAGAAGGGTGTTAAAGCGATTGTAAACCGCGATCCCATATCGCTAATGTAAGAACTATGGAAAAATTATATCAACAACTTGGATTTTATCTCGTAAGAGAAAAACTCGCAGAATACACATTGGGCGAGAATGCTAATTATAAAGCTTTGTCGTCGATCTCTTTTCTTTCAAGAAATATTTATCTGAAAAAACAGGAATTGTATCTTGAAATGAGGGATCTGTTGGCACTTGATACCCCTCTTCCTCTGATAGGTTTTCAAAAACAAGATGAGGTCATATCTAAAACTGCCGTAAAAGGCACCGTCCTTAATGAGGATGAATTATGGATCATCGCTGATATAATTAAACATGCCCGGCAAATCTCGGCATACTTTCATCAGCGGGAAAATAAATACCCCGAATTAAAAAAATTGACGGAGATCTATAATCCCGATCTTAAGGGAATAGAACAAGATATCTTCAAGTTATTTAACAGTGATAGACAAATTACGGATAATGCCTCACCTGAACTATTCCGCCTGAGAAAAAAGATAGCCAAGATCGATCAGAATATTCGTGTAAAAGTAAGTCATATCGCAGCACAATGGATGGAGGAATCTATTGCCTCTGAAGATGTAGTGGCTTTCCGAAATGGGCGGCAAGTCATTCCCATCCGGGCTTCCAGAAAATCAAAAGCACCCGGCATTATTCATGATCAATCACAAACCGGTCAAACGGTCTATGTGGAACCCATGGTCATTGTTGAAATGAATAATGATCTCTATCGAGCCAAACAGGAAGAGCGAATGGAAGTTCGCCGTATTCTGTTAAAAGCCAGTGATGATATACGCGAATATCTACCTTCAATAGAGTTGTGTATTGAAGCTCTTGAATCTTTTGATCTGATCCAGGCACATGGCCGTCTGGCATTAAGCTATCATTTAGACAAACCCGAGGATAAGGAAGCAACTCTCCATATCGTTAAAGGGCGAAATCTGGAATTGAATTTTACAAAAGAACCTGTTCCCTTAGACCTTGATTTACCTCAAGGCAAATGCGGGATCATTATTACAGGCCCAAATGCCGGCGGTAAAACAGTTACTTTAAAAACGATCGGTTTGCTTGCCGTGATGAATCAAGCCGGTTTTCTTTTGCCCACTCAAGCCTCATCCACTTTCCCGGAATATGACAATATTTTTGTGGATATTGGTGATGGTCAATCCATTAACGGAGGGTTATCTACCTTTTCCTCACATATTCTATCTTTAAAAAATATTATTGAACAAGCAAGCGATAAAAGTTTGGTTCTAATTGATGAGTTAGGTACCGGAACCGACCCCGACGAAGGTGCTGCACTGGCTGAGGGAATACTGAAAATATTGAGTGAAAGAGGAACGACCATTATTGCCACCACCCATCATGGTTCTCTTAAAACTCTTGCGTTTGATTCTCCTCATTTTGAGAACGGTAGCATGAGTTTTAATGATAAAAACCTGGAACCCAACTATAAATTCATTTTAGGGATTCCGGGGTCTTCTTATGCTATCGATATAGCTAAACGATATGAGCTTGATAATCGTGTGATATTACATGCAAAAGAACGGGTCGGAAAACAACGCGAGAAACTGGAAAGATTGATCGTCGATCTTCAACGCAAGATCTCTCGCTATGACACGCAACTCAAAGAAAGTAAAAAGCGTGAAAAAGACTACAAAGAAAAACTGACTTATATTAATGACAAAAAGAATGACATTGATCATAAATATAAAAAAGCAGAAAAAGAAGCTATCAAGCGAGCAGAAAGCATGATCGCAGATATGCGAAAAGAACTTGAATTAAGTATTAAACAAATACGGGAACAACAAGCAAGTAAAAATTCCATTCGCGAAGCACAAAGCACTTTCCGACAGGTGAAAGAGATCCTTGTTGAAAAAAGATCAACTGAACCCGAAATAGCTGTCCGGGCTTTGAACATGAAAGACTTAAAAGATGGTATGCAAGTTTATGTCCCGACAATGAGTCAAAATGGAACGATCCTTGAAATAAATCAAAAAACTAAAAAGATCTGGGTGGATGTTGATGGTTCCAGGCTTCGATTACAGATCGGCTGGCTTGAGCCTGCCCGAAAAATAAAACAACGAATTTCCACAATGGTTACACACTCCTCCGACGGATCGGGCTATCATCTTGATCTACGCGGAAAACGGGCAGAGGAAGCGCTTGCTGAGACAGATAAATTCCTTGATAATGCAATATTATCGGGAATTTCCACGCTTGAGATCCTTCATGGAACAGGACACGGTATTCTACAAAAAGTTATTCATGATTTTCTTTCAGGCGATCACCGCATCAAAGAATACAAGTTTGCACCGGCTGACAGGGGTGGTGTAGGTGTGACCTATGTAAAATTACGGGAATAGTTTCCTTTTTAAATTTTTATTGTATATTGATTGTTAATACAAAACATGGAGAAATGATGAATAGAAATATAAAATTAGCTGATTCTGTATATTACCTTGGAGTGAACGACCGCCGGACTTCACGCTTTGAAAATCTTTGGCCCTTGCCTCAGGGTGTCTCATACAATGCCTACTTGATCAATGATAAAAAGACAATTTTAATCGATGCTATAGAATTATCAAATACGGATTCATTTATTTCTGAGATCCAGGATATTCTACAAGGTAAATCACTTGATTACCTGGTTGTTAATCATACGGAACCCGATCATTCCGGAGCATTGATATCCCTTTTGAAATCATATCCGGACCTTTGCATTGTTGGCAATCGCAATACATTTAAATTCCTTGATGGTTTTTATGGGGAAATGAAAAATAAATTGCTTGTTGAACATGGTGATACCTTGGAAACCGGTGATCGTACTTTGCGTTTTTATTCAACACCTATGATCCACTGGCCGGAAACCATGATGACCTTTGATGAAAAAGACGGTATTCTCTTTTCGGGTGACGCTTTTGGAAGTTTTAAGACTTTAGATGGTGGCATTTTTGATGATGAACTGAACATCGACAGTTATGAAGATGAAATGCGTCGCTATTATTCCAATATTGTTGGGAAATATGGTAAGAATGTTCAACGTGCTTTTAAAACATTAGAGGGCGTTCCTATCAAGATGCTTGCTTCTACACACGGGCCGATCTTTCGAAAAAATATTAATTGGGCACTTGAACGCTATGATGCTTGGAGTCGAGAAAAAACCCGACCGGGTGTTGTGGTCATTTATGGATCTATGTACGGCCATACAGAAGAAATGGCAGACTATTTTGCACGTAAGTTGAAAGAAGCCGGTGTTCCTGAAATTGAAGTTTATGATGCTTCTGAAACACACCCTTCTTACATGCTAAGCGCTGTTTGGAAATACAATGGTGTGGTATTGGCATCACCGGCATATAATAATCAACTTTTCCCTGCTGTTAAGCATATTGTAGGAAAATTTCTTGAGAGAAAAATGGCAAGCAGGCATGTGGCAGTTATTGGAACTGCTACCTGGAGTGGCGGAGGTGTGAAAAGCTTGAATAAATTAGTTGAAGAGCTTGGTTGGGAACAAGTGGGTACATCCATCGAAGCCAAATATTCCGCTCAAGTATCAGATTTTGAACAATGCGATCTATTGGCCAAGGAACTGGCAAAAGCAATTCTATAAAAATCTATGTATAAAATAAAAGCCCTGAAGGAATTTTCTTCAGGGCTTTTTGTATCAATGGTTTATTTATTTTACGTTTCTTGGAGTATTCCAATAAGGACTGTTATTATTATAACCGCGGCCACCCATCATGTTGCCGCCTTGTTTATAATGTCCTCTTCTGCCACCTTGCATCATGGATCTATTATACATCCCCATTTTTCTATAGTTGTCTTCTCCAACGATTTTACGGACTTCAATTTGTTGGGTCAGTTGTGCTGCAGCAAGTGCTGATCTGATATCATCCAGTTTGCTGAGTTTTCCGCTGATCTCCTTGCTTGATTTTCCGTCAAAAATTAGTTCATTCATTTCTATGCGCAGAATTCTAATCTCTGCACGAAGAGGAATTGCTTTCTTTTCGAAATCAAGTTTCGCATCGTGAACTTTGATTTGTTCTTCTTCTGTTAGTAATTGACAATCCCACATGTTCAGACCTCTTTGCATCGATCCGGTTTGGTTGTTCATTCGGCCCATTCCTGCGAATGCAACACTTACTGCAAGCAGAAGGGTAATTGGAATGATAAAAGCTTTACGTTTCATGTTTATCTCCTTTTTTTATTTTCTTTTATTCCAAAATCTTTTCTTTTTTTGTATTACTTGTTGGTGATATCGTTGTTTCAATTCATGCGACAATTCTCTTCTAAAGCGAGGTTCAAAAAAGATAAGTTTAGCAACCTGGTTTGGCATTAAAAACATTTCAACATCTTTAATAAATGCTTCATCAAGCTTCTGTTCTTCATTATGCAAGCGTTTGAACTCACTTTTATATTGGTTTAGATCTTCTTTTGTAATTTCATTTTTCTTAAATACCTCGTCGCTTAATTGACTTATTTGCATATGCAATGTGTACTTTGCTTCTCTATAAGGACGATTTAAGGGAAATAATTTTTCAGCCTGTTCGGGGGTTAATTCAAGAACCTCTGTCATACGAAAAACCATATATCGATAATAAGGCTGATCAATATGATGTCCTTTCTTTATATCTTGGGCGCTTAAGCCACTTAGCATGATAAAACCAATAATAAATAATGTTAACCATTTTTTCATGATATTCTCCTTGCTCTGATTTCTTAGAACAGGTTACCAAGTGTTTCAATATTTTCATATTCGACTAAATATTCGATGATCGCATCCTGATCCATAGATATTTCAGGTACAACACTGCTTTCGGATTGAAGATAAAGCACATCATCGCTAATATCGGTTATTGAAATACTTGATGATTGATTTATGTTAAATATCGTAACGATCGCGAGTAGGAATATCGCTGCCACGGAACTAAATCGTCGCGTAAAGACTACTCTGTCATGTCGTTTCGTTTTCTTTTGGATGTTTACAAAATTTATATCCCGTTTAGAAGGATCGATCGTCACCGGTGTATCATTACTTAATCCCTCAAAAATATGAAAGAGCGTTTTACAGGAAGGGCAACTTTCCAGATGTTCCCGGGCTTCCGGATAGGATTCCGGGTATTCCTGTAATTCAGGGAATATTTCTTGTACTTGTTCACATTTCATTTTACTACCTGTTGTAGTTTTATTATTGCTTTGTGGTAAAGGACTTTGGCAGAATTTTCAGTGGTATTCAACACTTCGGCTACATCGCGGAATGACAGTTTTTCAAAAATCCGTGTTTCTACCACCCGGCGTTCCATTTTTGAAAGATGGTCCAGCCAGCTCTTTTGAAAAATCTTGACTTCCTTTTCTTCCTTTTCTTCGGCATGCTTATACTCATGATATTCGTTCCATGAGGCGGTCTTGTTCCTTGTAACAAAATTTAAGGCACAATTTGTCGCTATGCTTCTTAACCATGTATAAGGGGAGGAATCACCTCGAAAGGAAGAACGTTTCTTATATGCCTTCAGGAATACATCCTGAGTGCAGTCCAGTGCATCGTCCTCATTACCCACAATGTGAAAGATCGTTGCGTAGATCCGGTCATGGTAGTCCTTCACCCAAATTTCGAATTCTCGTTTTTTTACCATGCCCCAACCTGTTTCTCACTATTAAGACCCGCAAGATCCCACAATGTTAACAAATTATATTAATTATTTTATGAAGAAGGTAATTGTTTACTTGCTCGCGCACCCATTTCTTTGATCTTATTTGCTTTATCGATCAAATTTCCACGACCGGTTTTAAGCTTGCTAATAGCATCATCGTATGTCTTTTGAGTACTTTGTAATTGTTTCCCGACCTTATCAATATCTTCATAGAAAGATACGAATTTATCATATAGTTTACCGCTTTCATTTGCGATCTCCATGGCATTCTTTGTCTGATTTTCTTGCTGCCATATAAACGATACGGTTCTAAGTGAAGCCAATAAAGAGGACGGGCCGATCATGATAACATTTTTTCTGATCGCATATTGGTACAGGGACATATCTTCTTCCATCACGGTAGCAAAGGCTCCCTCAATAGGAATGAACATAAAAACATAATCAGGAGAATTGATGTCTTTTAGGTTTTGGTAATGTTTTACATTTAAACTGTCAATATGTCGTTTCATTGACAAGATCAATGCTTTTCGGTGACGATCGATCTCTTCTGCATTATCTGCCTGCATGAATTTTTCATAATCAATAAAGGAAACTTTTGAATCAATGATCAAATGTTTTTCTTCGGGAAGCTTTATGATTACGTCCGGTTGACGGCGACCTTCTTCTTCTGTAAAAGAAGATTGAGTTTCATATTCCATACCTTTACGCAAGCCGGACATTTCCAATAGGCGCTCAAGTATAAGTTCACCCCAATTGCCCTGTTTTTTTACATCACCTTTAAGTGCTTTTGTAAGATTGCTCGTTTCTTCTGTAATGGTTTGATTTAATTCTTGAAGAACTTCTATTTTGGCGGTCAATGTTGACATTCTTTCAGAAGTTCCTGTACTAAACTCTTCAATTCTTTTTCTAAATTGGAATATATCCTTTTCAATAGGTTCCAAAATCAGCTTGATCTTGTCAGTGCTTTTTTTATCTTTTTCATCAAATATTTTATTAGCCAAATTCTCAAATTTCTCGCTTAGGGATCTCTGCATATCTTCTGTTTCTGAAGCTTTTTCTTTTAAAAGACGATTTTCTGTATCAAGACGGACGAGTTGATTTTCCGCATCCCGGGTTTGGTTTTTTTGTTCTTCAAGTTGCTTTTTATTTTTTTTCTGAACGAATTGAAAAACGATATAAACAGCCACAGCCCCGAGAACGATTCCGGAGATAAATAGTATATATTCCATTAAAACCTCTATTTCTTGTTGTTCATGTATTTCCTTGAAAACTCAAAGAAAGCTTTGCGTTCTTTACAACGCTTTATCATACAGTAACTGGCTCTATCTTCTTCAACACGGGAAAAACATGTGATGGCATCATCCCAATCTCCCTGAAGATATTTTGCAAGACCTTTTTCATAATCAGCTTTTTCTCTGATACTGTTTTTATCTTTAGCTGTTCGTGAAAATAGTACTTCATGTATCTGGATCGTTTCATTGCAACCCTCGATCTTAACTTTATCCAGTTTTCGAGTAACAATATCATTCTTAATATAAGCAAATACCGATTCATCTATCAAGATTTTCGTATCATAATATTTGTTCAATTTTTGATAGCGAGATGCAAGATTTACTGTTTTACCCAGTATGGTAAATTCTCTGCGATCAGCAACATTAATATAACATGAATACAGATCGCCGGAACATAAACCGACTCTCGCCGATAGTGGAACACGAATATTCCCCACATGGATAGGATTGAGTGTGTCAAGTATCATCTGTAGTTCAAGTGCACACTCTATTGCATGGATGGCATGCTTCCCCTCTGCTTTCATTTGAACAAAAACCGCCATGATCGCATCACCTTGGATTTGGCATACATATCCATTGTGATCTTTAATGCTTTCTGACAGGGGTTCAATGGCTTGGATGATAAATTGACAAGTTTCCTTTGGACTTAAAATACCACTTATGCCAAGAAAATTTTTGATATCAATAAATAATACTGTTCCTTGAGTGTCTCCGGTGGCAATTTCTTTCATAGCTTTTACATCCTTCATGAACTAATCTCCCAGCAATTAAAATATTATGCTGCTAGATTCAGTGATTAATTTTCATCTCCTTTTCAGGTTCTTAATCGTCCATAAAAATAAACTTTCCGAAATGCTTGGGTTGATGAAAATTCAATTCATCAACGGGATTCCAGGAAGCCCAATGAGGATGAGATGTTTTGTCGCCGCATTTATATAAATTGCCCTGCCAGACTGAGCTACTAATTTTTCCTAAGGATGTAAACAAATTAAAGAATTCAAAGGGTATGATCATAGCCAAAAACCATGTGATATTCTTCACTATCTCAGGGTCTATTATCCGGGGTAAACTGCTATATATTTTAATTTGACTTGCATGGTTTTCGGGTATGCTTCTTATGTCTTTACGTTTTCCATTTTTATCACGTTCCGGATCAACAATATAATTAACATGCAATGTGCCTCCTGCGTTGATCTCAAGATTGTAATATCCTTTGGCCTGTGGTGTTTTTACAAACCATTCAACACAACTGTCTTCATTTACTTTGGAATTATATAGAGTATAAATAGAGCGTATATATTTATCATCTGTTTTGAAAAGCAGATAAATATTTTCAGCATCATATTGAAGCTTAGCACTGCAGGATGGGTGATGCCCGGTACTTTGGGGATGAAAATTGTCAATTCTGGCGGTTTCGGCTTTCCGCCAGAAGATGGATTCCCAATCTAAAATATTGCCTACAATACTCGTTTTTTTATGTAGATAATAATTTTTTGTCATAGCTTGCCTTTTCTAATAGAACTTAATAACTATAAAGCTTAAAATCCAGCACTTATTGCCGGGAAAGCCAAACGAGAAGCACATCTCCAATAACTTGAAGGCTTTGTGGTGAACAATATGCCGGGAGGTCTCTTGGAGTATGCCAGATATTTTTACCGTTGTGTCGATAGTTAAAATCAATAATATCAATAGTAGGAATGCCCGCTTTTGTACTCAGGGGAACATGATCATCATAAACATCATAACCCAGTATTTTTTGAAAAATCTGTCCATATCCCAGTTCGGCAGCAATATCCCAAATTTCATTTACAAGTTCAGGTGCATATTTCATACTGTTTACCTCAACGGGCAAAAGAAGATCAGCATCACCGATCATATCGATCAGGATACCTTTTTGGGGTAAAGGCAATATCGGATTCAATGAGTAATATTCGGATCCCTGGCAAAAATATTCTCCACTCCCTGCAATACCCATGTCTTCCGCATCCCAAAAAACAATGTCTACTCCAAACTCCAGATCCATCTTGGACAGTTGATCCATTATTTCAATCAATACAGCTGTTCCGCTGGCACCATCATTTGCACCGGGTACAGGTGTGTTATAATATACAAAATCTTTATCGGAAATGGGGCGCGTATCCCAATGTGTGCTCAGCATCACACGTTTGCTTTTTTCCGGTGAGAATCTTGCAATAACATTAAATGCATCAACCATTTGTCTGTTATCTGGCCTGTATGCTTTGAATTCCTGAACGATCACAGTATCGGCATGGAACTTGCTTTTTTCAATTAACCAATCACGACAAACGATCTGGCCCTGACTCCCGGGAAAGCGGGGACCCATTTCAACCTGTTTTTCAAGATAAGTGAATGCTCTATGGGCGTTAAAGACCGAATCGCCCGCAGCCAGAAAAGCAAAAAACATCATTGTAAATAGAAATATGCGTTTCATTTGATTATCCACTGATCCTAATAGTAACGGTTATACCAAAATCTTTATAATCGTCAAATTTATTTTCGCCTTCCATGTCTTGCTGGTTCATATCGATACGTTGGCCGTATTTAAAGAAAAGTCTTCCATCTATATTTTTACTAAAACGATAACTGACCTGGGGTTCCAATTCCCAGTTGATCCTGAAATCCTTAGGAGCTCCAAAATCAATATCATTTTTATTTTTGACCACTTTTTTATTTAATCCATACTTACCCTGCAGGGAGAAAGTGATCTCGTTCTCCATATTGATCACTTGGATCTTTTTCAGGAAAGGAACCGGAATACTTATACCTTTATTATACTCATAAGATACATTAAGTGTCATATTATCCTGATAATTTTTTATAATACTTGTATTTAGATAATCGATCTTCGCATCACCCTGATGGTCGATCTTTATGGTTTTGTTATAACCAACATCTGCTCTTAAATTACCCTTAAAGACAAAGGACGCTTTAATAAGAGGTGTAAAGTTTAAAGTGTAGGTTGAAGATGTACTCTTCATATAATAGGGTTGTGCGTCTGTTTGTAATTTGTATCGTATACTTTCCTTACCGGACATTTTATGCTGAAGATTTATACTTTTAATAAAATTCAACTTTCCGTTGAGCCATTTGTATTGACTTGGATTGATTCGCCAGGTTAAAGAATAATCCGGCGCTGCAAAACCATCCTGCCCCGTTTCTCCTAAAGGAATATAGCCCCTGCTTGCCGATGAATCCGAGCGGATAAGCTCAAGGGTATCACCATAGGTTATAATATGGGAAAATTCGTCATAGTAATCGTCACTTGAGGTTTTGAACTGATATTCAGGGCCGGATGATGTGTTTTGCTTATAATTCAAATTCAATGTGATCGATTTTGTTAATTTAACTCCGGAACCGATCGTAAAGGATATTCGACGATCATTATTATTGGGATTACTCAGGCTTCCTTCATAGGTTCCTGTCGGTAAATAATAATAATCTCCCAGACCATATCGGTATTTGTAAGAGACATCCTTATAGATCTTAATGGTATCGCTTCCGGTAATACCTCTGTTCGTTTTAGCCAGATTATCGGTATAATTGAAACGAATGGGATTGATCTTACCAAAAAGTTCTGAGACCGTTAGTTTTTTCTTTGTAATTTTTTTGGATGAATGACCCTGGTCTTTTTTCTTGGGAACTTGTGTTCTCCTGCTACCCGGCTCGTTATCCTGAGGTTCATCTCCGTCAGCTCCTTTGGGAAGAAGCTTCTCCGGTTCTTCCTTTTTTTTCAGTTGAACAGCAGGTTTTTTCGCTTTTTCCCGCTTTTTGCTCATTTCCGTAAATTTCTTTTCGTAGGTATCCCATACCTGTTTCAAGGTAAGCGTAACAGCTACAGAATATTTTCTTGTAACACCGACACCGGCATAATATTGATCTTTTTGTGCCCTGTAGCTATAATTTGAATTGTATGATAATCGTGGCTTTAACCATTCGGCAAGGATTGGATTATATGTAATTGCCAAATTTTCCCTTAAGGATGTTACATCACCAATATTGACACCATTCATAAGACTATCGTAAGTAATATCAGTAAACAATCCTAAAATATCATTTTTATAATCCAACAGATCACTTGAGCTGGATCGCTGATAGGTGATCTTCATGGGACTAAAAGGAGTAAAACTGATATTCATGCTCTTGGACATACCAAAGGAATAGGTACTGCTGGTATCCATAGTGCTTCGGGAAATACGGTCTTCTTCCTTTTTAGAAACATTCATGTTCCATTTAAATGAAGTCGGCTTCCAGTAGAATTTTTGTTCTTTGGTTTTTTCATCCAGGAATGGGATCCATGAGAGATACGAGATACCCTTGCCCTTATCAATAGAAAGGGAATATGATATCTTCCCGGATAATGTTGTATTCTCTCTGGATGCAATTTCCAGACTACTGTTTTTCGAGTGTGATGCATTAAAGCTGGCAGAAACCGGATTTACCAACAAGCGCGTTAAGAGAGGATCATTTTTATTTCCCGAACGACTAAGTGAGGTATTGATAGATTGTCTTTTTGTTATAACCTTTAAGCTGTCATCGGGATTATCTCCCACTAAGATATCCGATCCGGGGAAATACTTGGGTGTATTGGTAGACTGACTTTGGGACATTGCTACCGGGAATTTCATTTTCCATTTTTCCGGAAAGATCTTATTCGCATATATTTTTAAATTCATGTTGAAAGTTTCAGTGGTCGTTAGCTTGCTGGACATCTGCTGGTTGACCTGTCGAAAATCGGCATCGGTTTTTTTCGCATTGGCATTGAAATTCATCAAACCGCCCAATTTAAGATCAAAACTCCCTCTCATGGCCATCCCGGGATCATTGTTGCTTTCAACAACTCGCATTTCATTAACCCAGATATCACCCGTATACTCTCTATAGAGATCAATATTTGTCACACCCAATTGCATTTTTTCAATTCTGGATAATGATGGATTCCCTACAACACGATATATCTTTCCGATATATTCACCGGTCACTTCGTCAATGGGTCTGTATTCCCTTATATTTCCTTCGTCGTAAACAAAATACTCAACACCGTCAAAATCAATTCTTTTCTTTAGCTGTGTGATCTCATCAAAGATTATTTCAATATTGTTTCTTTCATCCCATCCATCATATACTTCAGTTACAGTTTCATAGTATTCTGTCATATCACCGCGACCAATACGCAAAAATAAACTGACTCTGGATTCTTCATCGGTAATATAATCGGGACCATGAACGAACATTTTGAGTTTTTTATACATGAGTAGTGTTTCGTTTTCAAGCATGATCTTTTCGGCCAATGCCGTTTCCCCGGGTTTCAGATCAATAAAATTCAGAACAAGTGCCTGTTCTTTTTCTGTAATTGTCGAACCCCCAAGTGGGTCAATTTGTTCGCGACCGCTAATTCCGGGAGGAGATATATAATCATCATCTTCATCTGAATTTTTGACGGTAATGAAGAAACGGTCATCATCAACGGTATAAAAGGGTGTTTCCTCATCAGCCAGACCAATTTCCTGCCATTCATTTCCTACAATTGAGATCGATGCAAACTGAAGTGTGTCCTGATCAGCCATACTAAATACATTTAATCGCATCATTCTGATCGATTGAAAACTTGGCTTGCCTACACTATCAATAACTGCTGTCAGCGGAATTCGATACTGTTTCCAACCCGTTTCGCCGCCATTGTTAAATCTGGTTTTAGATGCCAACCATTCATCGCTGCTAAGATCTAGAGTATAGGAATAATAATTGTTTGCCTGATCCAACTTTCCATCTCTGTCAATATCTTCTGTTTCGGGATATGGCTGAATACCATCCGTGCCGGCATTGTCTTCAGAACCGTTACAAAAGCGGACTTCTCCTTCCTTATAACCTTCTTTATCAAAATTATCGATCAAAGGATCCCAGCCACGTGCAAGCTCTTCTTCATCTGTCAAACCGTTAATACCCGTATCTTCGGTATAATCTTGAGATATTTGTAAATTTCCGTTAAGGTCTTTATCTTCGTAATTCATTTTTCCGTCTCCCTCTTCAGGTAATGAGGGATCATAATCGACATTATACCAGTCTTCACTGATCTCGCCGATATCAACTTGCAGTTGTCCTTTGTTTCCCTTAACCCACAATTCAATATATTTGCTTTTGCTTTGGTCGTACATATAGACCGGCTGCATAATACCACCCCAAACCTGGCGAACATCATTTTGGGTTTCATGCCCCGTAATACCGTTCACTTCAGGATCAAGAACAACGGAAAGCACATTTGTATACTGATCGGTCTCAGTTGTTTCTTTTTGCGGCCAGATATATTTGGTGTACATACCAAAAACCTTTGTTCCGTCTGCACCAACATAGAATGGGTTATACCAAAACAAGAAACCGCGTTCCTTAAAACTTGAAGAAAAGAAAGTGTTTACCGGTTTACTTGCATGGGTCCATTTCTGAAAATTGACATTCATAGGTGTTTTCTGGCTGGCCGATTCAAAATCATCCAGTTTTGCCACACCGTTAAAATCTCCACTTTCTTCATTTTCAATAGTATTGGGATTCGGCAGTATCTGTGCTATCTCACCACTTACCTTAATACGACTGGGTTGTTTTATATGAACAAAAGGCAAGGCATTCATTGCTCTATCAAGCCAGTTTAGGTTATATTCGAATTCCCCGTTCACATCCCAAATAAAGTTTTTAAAAGGTTCGTCACCGATATTTACATTCTTGTCATCCAAAACAGACCGGTTATAATACATGGCCGTTGCGCCAATAAAAGCTTTTTCACTTATCTTGTATTCTGCACGCATACCTGCCATAAGTTTTTGCTCGCCAATACCACCAAATAATTGTTCTGTTTCATAATTGATATCTACCTTTGCATCGGGATCCATTGCTTCTGCAGATTTCAGTGTGATCAAGCCCGAGAAATAGTCAATATCATAATCAACACCCTTGGTCATTTTCTTACCATTGATCAGAATCTCTTCACTTCCTTCAATAATGAACATTTCTCCTAAGTCAATGGTCGAGCTTCGATTTGAATATTTTGCTTCTATATAATATTTTCTTTCTTTTCTGTCATTGTCCGTATAAGGTAGCGTATAAATATTTCCCGCAGACGGCAGATCGGGATCAGTGGAAGATCTTAAGCTGTCATTATAGATCCCTTCTGTTTGATCTCCCTCGGGTGGGGCTTGAAAAGGGCGGGCATATGGTATCCATAATTCTCCTGCGGTCAGGTCAATAAATAAATTGGATGGCTTGATATCGACTTTTCCGTCTGATTTAAGCAATCCGCTCTGATCATAATTATCAAGATTAAAATATTTTATATAGGGATCGCCACTCGCATGTAACTCTTTGGGTTGGTTGTTGTTGATAAATATCTTTAGGTCAAACCCCTCTTTATCGATATTTCTGGCTTTAAGATCATAAATATTCTTCATCTCAAGATCCCAGGTAATATAACTGGGTTTGGAATTTTCCGCTTTGATGATCTTTAAAAAAGAACCGCTATTGATATCACCATAAACTTTACCATCGCTTGTTTTATAAGCTATAGCTAAAATATTATCATCGCCCAAACCCATATTCATGCGAATATAACCTAAATTTTCATCAATGTTGTATTCACCGTATGGATTAGTTTCGCCGCTGGGTTCCAGGCGTTTAAAATAGATCGAATCCGCTACATCTTCTTCGGCATGCTCATTCAGAACAGTTGCGGTTCCATTGGAGGCAATATCCACAAAAGCAATTGCTTTTATCTTGGTATCTTCTCTTTCATTACAACTGATATAGAGCTCATATTCAATGATCCTGTTAGAGGGAATATATGAAAATGTATTGTCCCTGTAATTTACCGGATACATATTTTCACGATAGATCTCATTGATATAAAAATAAGTATTACGTTTATATTCGTAATCAAATATCTGTATTGTAGAGCCGCCGTCATCGTCGGAACCACCGCCCCAGGATTTCTTCTTGCTGTCCTTTTTTTCGTAAGAAGCGATAGCGGTTACATTGATAGGGCCGAGCTTCATGATAGCTTTTCCACCAAAGAGACCACTTGATGATGAAGAACCGGTTACGAACTGCGTACCCGGCAAGGAAAGTCCTATATTACCAAAATTGGCACGCTGAACGATCTCGTCTTCTTTACCTTTGTAGTTGATCTTAATAGCATTCTCGAATTCAAAATCGCGTTCACTATCCTCGTCAATGGAAATGGTAATGCGATCTCCAATGGTTCCCTCAATAGTGAACCGCTGGGTTTGGTCCATCAGGAAATTCTTTTGTTCATTTTCCATATTTCCCGTGGCCATAATTGAGTTGTTCTGCTGGTTATATTTTCCGGTAATAGAGATCAGGCCGCGAATTCTAAGTGCAACTCTTTGTCCGGCAATATCTGCACCTATGATCTCGAGAGATTGATTACTTTGTTGTTGCTGCCGAAGGGCATCGAAGAAAAAGAGAGTATCGGTCATAGCGACCCGAGTGTACCACATATTGTCAAGATCGTAACTTTTTTTATAAATGAAGTATTCGGAAAAAGGAATATATCGGGGTGAATATAAGTTGTTCTCACCAATTTTTTCCGACATAACCAATACTTTGCCGGAATCACTGGCACTTTCATATATTCTGATATTTGAGAACCATTTGGGGAAATTTACGCTGATCGGGTTGGTGGGATGTTCATAGCCCCGGGTAAAACCCTTTGGTGATTGTGAAAACATAGATGTAAAACCGGGTATCTGGAAACTATAATTAAATTCAGCAGAAAAATCACTGCTTTCCCCCCATATAAGGGAAAACATCATGATCACGACCAGACCAGCAACTAGACGCGGCTTCTGAAACGCTTTTTTAATATCTGCCTCTTTTTCGTTCAAACATCAATTCGTTAGCAAAATGGTCCGGGCATACCCTCCGTTAAATATGGTTGAGTTCTTTCAATTTATGAATAAAGGCGTCAATTGCCTTTCCACGATGACTAATTTTATTCTTTGTATCCAGGTCCAATTCGGAAAATGTTTTCTGTAATGGTTCGTAATAAAATACCGGATCATAACCAAAGCCATCCTTACCTCTTTGCTGATCCAGTATGCGTCCTTCAACTGAACCTTGAACGCTCCACCGTTCTTCACCGTCAACAAAGGCGATGCTTGTACGGAAGCGGGCGTTGCGTTGTTCCTGTTTAAGGCCCTTTAATCCACTTAAAAGCTTATTTACATTATCTTGGTATGTTGCGTTCTCACCAGCGAATCGGCTTGAATAAATCCCCGGGGCACCATTAAGCGCATCCACCTCAAGTCCCGTATCGTCGGCTATCGTAGGTAATCCGGTATGGACATGGATCTCATGGGCTTTTTTAAAAGCATTATTTTCCAGGGTTTCACCATCTTCGATCACATTCGGGAGATCGGGATAATCTTCTAAAGTTTTCAGGCAAATTTTAGATCCAAGTTTATTTTTGAATTCTTTAATTTTGTCCCGGTTGTGTGTCGCTAAAATATATGTTTTCATCTTTTTACCTACAATTGCAAAGAATTTAGCATTCATGGGCTTATTATTCAACAATTTTCCTATTAAAAGTCAGTTTTAATAATATCGGGTAATGATCGGAATATCCACCCAATGTTTCCGCACCTTTATAGAATCGATATGGTCCGTTCGTCTCTTTATCCCGTATCCAGAAAGGAGCGAACACTCTGACATCCTTTATTATTAGCCCCGAGTTTTCAAAGTTTGCTATCAGATAATGGTCAAAATGTATCCAATCGCCATTATAATAGTATGTTCCGTAAACATTCCGGGGTAATTTCTTATCCAGATAATCGATTCCAGGGTGTTTGCTGAGGATCTCAAGACATTCATCATGTTGATCATCATTAAAATCTCCGGTCATAATAATACGATAAGCGGGATGTTCCGACAAAGTATATTCAACTGCTTTAATAAGCATATTGGCAGCGAAATTTCTAAATTTGTCTGATGCATTTTTTCCTCCCCGCCGGGAAGGCCAGTGATTAACAAATATCGAAAGCGTATCCCCACCATTTATCAAAGCAAGATCAACCCTTAGTATTGGGCGACTATGGTAACCCCTTTCTTGAATGAATACCGGATAAGTATAGTGTCCGCAATATACAAATTTATCATTTCTATACAGGAGCGCGGGATCAATACCTCTAATATCCGGTCCTTCATCGATCAAGATCTGCCATTTGTCTGTATGTAAGAGTTTTTTTCGTAAAGCTTCAAGGGTATTGCGATTTTCAACCTCCACCATAACAAGCAGATGAGGCTTTGAACTATTTATCACATCTGCAAGATGTTCGATCTTGAGGCAATAACTTCGATAAGTATAGCGTTTTATCCCACCCGGGAGAAAATCTCCATCTTTTTTTCCGGGATCATCACTGATATCAAATAAATTCTCCACATTCCAAAACATCAGATCCAGATCACCTGCAAAAGCAAAAATAAACAGACATAATAATAAGATCTTTTTCATCCGTTCCCCCTCAATGTCATTTAACTTTTAGATGATATTTTTTAACTCTCTTAAATGATCAATAAAATAATCGGCACTTTCTTCTTGAAGAATGGGAAGATCGTTGTAGCCATATGTAACTGCAATACGCTCTAACCCGGCAATCCGGCCAAAAGCAAGATCCGGAACCGAATCACCAACCATAATGCCTTTAATATCACCTGATAAATTCATTCTTTCTTTTATGTAATCCCATATAGCCGGATCGGGTTTGCAAACTTCAAGGGTGTCCCCTCCGATGATCAAATCAAAATAATGTTTTATACCGTAATGTTCCAACATGGTCTCAACCATTTTCTGCGGTTTATTTGAAACAATAATCTGTAAATAAGCGGAAAAATATTCGAGGGTCTCAATGGTATCTTCATAGAGGTAAGAATTATCCATCAGATGTGCAGAATAGTGTTTTCCCATTGCAAGACCGACTTTTTTTAACAACCCGGGGTCAACGGGATCATTTTTATCTCCTGCCAAAGCACAATAAACTGATCGCTCGACCAACTTTGAGATACCACTGCCAATAAAACTTCGTACTTTTGCTTCCGATATGGTCAAAAAACCGTTTTCTTCAAGGACTATATTCATACTGTTCACAATATCCGGCAAGGTATTGCATAGTGTTCCATCAAAATCATAACAGATCAAATCGATTTTTTTCATAATTTCTCTATAAATTTTTCTGCAATTGTTTTTTTAACACCATTATCAAAATCAATTCTTAGCAATATTTGCGAAGATCGAATTATACTTCGTACCTTTCCTTTCCCAAACATTTTATGGATAACTTTATCTCCAATAGAGATTGAGCCGGATTTCGGTGAATTGATCGGAATGATAATCGGTTTCTTTTCCTTTTTGGGTTTCTCATTGATAAAAAAGCGGTCAACCGATCTTCTCTGTGTAAAATTACGCGTGGGTGTACTGAATGCTCTTTTCTTTTTTATTAGATCTTTTTCAAGATATTCATCTGGTATCTCAGAAATAAACATGGATGGTGTAACGCCCATTATGCTCCCATAACGCATTCGCTGAAGTGTTGAAGTAATGGTTACATTTTCCATTGCTCTTGTTATGGCAACATAAAACAATCGTCGTTCTTCTTCAAGCTCCTTAGGATTTAACCGTGTTCTCTCCAGTGGGAATAAACCTTCCTCCATCCCTGCAATAAATACATGTCTAAACTCCAAGCCTTTAGCACTATGAACGGTCATAAGAGTTACGGCATCTGTCGAATCCTCCCAACTGTCTATATCTGTCTGGAGAGATACTTCTTGTAAAAAGTCTTCGATCGTAGCATCCGGGTTAAAATTCTCGAACATTTTAACACCATTCAAAAACTCATTTTGATTTTCAAAGCGCTCCCGAAGTTCGGGATCTTTTTTGTCCTGATATTCAAATAATAATTGGCTTTGTTCCAAGACCTCCATAACAAAGTCTGAAGGTTTCATCTTGCCCATTTTTTCCTTCAGTTCGGCCATCATCAACATAAATTTATTTACTTTTTGAGTAATTGCGGGAGATAGTTTCGCTTCCCGGGGGTATTGCATAGCTTCCCACAGCGTTCTTTGGGTTTGCATAGCAAATGTTTCCATTTTGCCCATACTGCCATCACCAATACCTCTGCTTGGTGTCTTGATGGCTCGTTTGAGATTGACCACATCTCTGGAATTGATCAAAACATTTAAGTATGCCAGAATATCTTTGATCTCTTTTCGTTCATAGAATTTTACCCCCCCTATTAAAACATAACGTATACCACGATTTCTCAATGATTCTTCAAGTAAACGGGATTGGGCATTTGTGCGATAAAGAATGGCAAATTTTCTCAGAGATTGGGCAGAAAATCTAATCGTATCGGCAATATAGTCCGCTTCTTTATAATCTCTTTCACATTCTTTATGTAAGATCTTATCGCCGGACTTGGCCTCGGTCCACAGGCTTTTTTCCGCCCGGTGTCCGTTGCCTTTTATCATGGCAGAGGCGGCTTCAATGATATTCTTTGTACTTCGGTAGTTTTGTTCAAGTTTAACGATCCTGGCTTTGGGAAATGTTTTTTCAAAATTAAGAATGTTGCTGATATCCGCACCGCGCCAAGCGTAAATAGATTGATCATCATCTCCGACGACACAAATATTTTTAGATATTTCAGAAAATAGTTTTACCAATTGAAATTGCACATGGTTTGTATCTTGATATTCATCAACCAGTACATAATCCCAGCGATGACGGTATTTTTCCGCAATTTCTGGATATTCGCGAAACATCATGATGGGTCGCATTAACAGGTCGTCAAAATCATAAGCATTGTTTTCATGCATGCGCCGGTTATATTCTTTATATACTTTGGCAAGTTTTTCCATCATGAAATCGTTATTTGTTCTTTTTTCGGATTCTGCAGGAAGAAATAATTGTTGTTTTTGTTTACTGATATATGATGAAACCGAGGAAGGTGAATACATTTTGGTATCCATTTCCAGTGCTTTTAAACTTTCAGTAATAAGAGATTTTTGGTCTTTTGTATCATAAATGGTAAAATCGGGGAAATATCCTTCCGCCATTTTTTCATTTCGCAAAATACGAGCACCAATACTGTGAAATGTACCGATATTGACCGTATTGCCAAGCCCAAGTAGGTCCGTAACTCTTGCTTGCATCTCTTTAGCTGCTTTATTGGTAAAGGTCACGGCCAAAATACGATGTGGTACGGTTTTCTTTTGCTCCAAAAGATAGGCGATCTTTCTGGTCAAAACCCTGGTTTTCCCGGAGCCGGCACCGGCAAAGATCAATAATGGGCCGTCAGTTATTTCTACGGCTTCACGCTGGCGTTCATTTAATCCCGATAATGTATTTATCATCTTATCCTTTGTTATCAGCGAAAAATAGGGTATAAATAAAAAAAGGAGAACTAAATTCTCCTTTTTTTACAAATATGTGACGTCAATAACGATATTGATCTGGTTTATAAGGTCCATCTTTAGATATTCCTAAATAATCCGATTGTTTTTCCGTTAATTTTGTCAGTTTAACACCCAGCCTTGCCAAGTGCATTCTCGCAATTTCTTCATCCAAATATTTAGGAAGAGTATAAACGTCAATTTCATGGTCATTTTGCCATAGATCGATCTGAGCCAATACCTGATTTGAGAATGAATTACTCATGACGAATGAGGGATGTCCCGTTGCATTTCCGAGGTTTACCAATCTACCT
The DNA here is from genome assembly GCA_034660515.1 of Fidelibacterota bacterium. Lineage (GTDB taxonomy): Bacteria > Fidelibacterota > Fidelibacteria > Fidelibacterales > Fidelibacteraceae > M50B103. Next base: position 2,736 of record JAYEJI010000036.1, on the reverse strand, counting down.
TCGGAAAGTAGAATGATCGAATGTTTATCGGAAAATATTATCTGATCGACCTGGGGTTTGATATTGATCTTTTTCACACCCGGAAGTGCGTAAAGCTCATCAACCTGAATCTCATTATCAAAATGTCCAATATTGCAGACAATGGCTTTATCTTTCATTTTTTTCATGTGATCGGCTGTCACCACATCGCAATTTCCGGTGGCTGTAACAAATATATCACCCTTATCTACAATATTATCCATTAAACCAACCTCATACCCCTCCATTGCGGCCTGTAAAGCGCATATGGGGTCGATCTCTGTAATAATGACCCGTGCACCCAGTCCGCGCATGGATTGAGCACAGCCCTTGCCAACATCGCCATAACCGCAAACAACAACTGTTTTACCGGCAATCATGACATCGGTAGCACGTTTAATTCCGTCAGCAAGTGATTCGCGACATCCATAAAGGTTGTCGAATTTAGATTTCGTGACAGAATTATTCACATTAATGGCGGGAAACAGCAATTTGCCTTTTTCCATCATTTGATAAAGTCGGGCAACACCTGTTGTAGTTTCTTCGCTTACACCGCGAATATTCTTTGCAATATTTTGCCAACGCGTTGGATATTTTTCAATATCTTCAAGGATCAACTTGTGTACCAACCACAATTCTTTATTATTTGTGGTTATTTCGGGAATTACATCATTTTTCGCATACTCTTTTTCAAGACGTACGCCTTCATGGATCATTGAAGTGGCATCACCACCATCATCCACTATGATATCCGGTCCATTTTCCCCAAAAAGTAAAGCTTGTTTTGTACACCACCAATATTCTTCAAGGGTTTCACCTTTCCATGCGAATACAGGTATTCCCAAATCAGCGATCGCTGCTGCTGCGTGATCTTGTGTTGAGTAAATATTACAACTAGCCCAGCGGACATTGGCACCTAAAGCAGTCAAGGTCTTGATCAACACGGCAGTTTGGATAGTCATATGTAAACTACCGGTAATATTGGCGCCTTTTAAAGGCTTACTTAACCTATATTTTTCCCGTAAGGCCATCAAGCCCGGCATTTCAGCTTCGGCAAACTCAATTTCCCTGTGACCAAATTGGGCTAAAGAAATATCTTTGATCTTATAATTCATTATTCTGCTGCAACCCTGTCAATATAGTATGCAATAATTGTTATAGATTGAGCTATAGCCAATAATGCCGCAAAATTAGTTACGAAATTTTTTCCGAATTTGGGCGGGACCATAATGGTATCGCCTCCACGGATCTCAGGAATCAGTGATTCATCACCCGTTTCAATATAATTAGCAAGATCCACATAAACCACAATGGGCTCATCTTTATTTAGGCGATATCCGCGAATGACCTTAACATTCGTAAGTTTAGCAGAATTTATCGGACCACCGGCAACTGAAAGTATGCCCAGTAAATCATAGCCGATCGGTACATCGTAGATACCCGGACTAACCACTTCCCCCCAAACTTTTACAGGGATAATCAATTCCATATCTCCTGAAAATCTAGCAGATAAATTTGTGGTTTGGTCTTGGGCAAACGTTATTGTTCCCATTGCAATAACCATCAGTAAAATAATAGTTTTTTTCATGTATTCATTTCTCCTTATTTAACAGTAAAATACATCCAATCGCTTTCTGAACCTTCTGTTTCAGGTGCTCCACCCAGTTCCCCTGAAACGGCATCAATACGCCAGCGATATGTACCGTTTTCAAGATATTTATTACCTGACTCATTAACTGCAATGCTATCAATCAGGACCGTAGCGTGGGGATTCGTATTGTTTAGATAAACATAAAATTTCGATTGTGATAAGTCAAAATGATGGGTCTTTACAAAATATTTGATCTTATATTGTTGTCCGTCCAACTGATACAAGCGAAAATAAAAATAATTTATGCGATTATTGATCGTACGGGAATACGCAAAATAGAATCGGGGAGAACTTTCACTAATATCTCCTTGCGGCTCTTGGAGAATAACTTTATGGGCTAATTTATAAAAGACCGTATCTGAAGTTATTGAACTTACCGTAAAATCATTATACGATTTTAAATAATAATAGTATGTGGAATCTAAATTTACATCATAGTCAATATACTTATCGCTATCATATATTAGACTGGCATTTCGTTCAACTTCATCTAAATATTTAAATTTATACTCTCCGTCTTCAAACTTACCTCTATATACATAATAACTTAATATGCCTTCCAGTTCTGCCGTTGCAGGCTCTTCCCATTCCAAATATATGGCATTTTCATGATGAGCATCAATTCCAGTTTCCTTCACGCTATCCGGCGGGCTCTTTGGAATAAACTGGGGTGGCGTAATGTCAGGGGGATTAAAGCAACCTATCAACAAAAACAATAAAATATTTATTATAAGTATTTTTTTCATTTTTCATCACCCCAATAATATGATAAAGAAATCAAGTGACTCCAATTTATTTCATGATGTAATATAGAATAATCAATTTTGAGTTTACCTGTTGGGATAGGAACTTTTAGCCCTAGTCCACCGCCTATGCTGCTGTAATCCTTCCCAAAACGAATATCAATAAGGTCTTTGATCTTCCATTGCAATCCATATCTGATACCATAATTGGGAAAAAATTGACTCTCAAATATATAACCATCAAAAGCAAGTCTTAATTCGCTATTCAGAGCTTTGATCGGTTGATGAAGGGCGAGTCCTCCGGTAATACGCATATTTCCGTAA
>JAYEJI010000035.1:0-4984 GCA_034660515.1 Fidelibacterota bacterium | reverse complement strand
TCTATTTTTATATTGGATAATAATATTTAATTTTCAATTCATAATTGAACATTTCATTGTCCTTCGTCAACTGTCAATTGTCAATTGTTGGTTCGCCTTAGCGAACCAACATCATCTTCTGCATGATCACAACGGGTTCACCATCGACCACGGCAACCATACGACAGAGATAGACCCCGCTGGGTGCGGGCATTCCGGATTCGGTTTCTCCCCACCAGCGCACGCTGTGATTTTGGGCATCATGCTGCCCGTTTGCAAGAGTCTTCATCTCTTTCCCCAGCAAGTTATAGATCTTAATATTCACATGGGCGCTTACCGGCAGTGAATAACGAATATCGGTATATTCCGTAAAGGGATTTGGTGTATTGGGAAGCAATTCCAGTTTTTCGGGATTTGCCATGAGAAAACGGTCAACTTCCCGCACATAAACCGGCATGTAATAAACGATCATATCATGTCCGTCCATTACTCTGATCGTAACGGCATCTTCACCGAACTTATAATTTTCGGTATAAAAAATAATCCCGCCAAGCTCATCATCTATCATGTATCTTACGATGCGACCCGGAGTGATCTCCCAAGCGAGGTCATCAAGATCATTGTCAATATCATAGATAATATCTTTGAATAAAAGCGTATCCGAGCCATTAGCTCTAAATGATATAGAGTCGGGCAAGTCCATTGTAAAATAAGGTGGGTCGTTTACAGAATAGACCGGTATATTCCAGGAAAACTTCACCTTTTTCTTTCCGTCCGTTGCAGTGAATTCTAATTTCTCATTTCCAAACCAATCTTCTTCGGGCCAGATCACCAATGTATCGGCTTTTTCTTCGATATTAAAATTCTTGCCTGCTTTATAATTGATCTTTATTTCATCTCCCCGGTCGGGGTCATAAACGAATTGGCGCACAAAGGAAAGTGGCAGGATCATCGTTCCATCTTCAGCGATCGTTGTATCCGGCAAGGTTTTCCATCTCGGTGCGTCATTCACCGGTTTGATCCTAATATCCATATAACCCGTATCACGCAGGCCACCGTCATAGATGATCATTCCGATCCGGGCATTACCATTCCAGTCAGGATAAGGAACCAAAGTGATAGCGTTTTTTCTTTCTTTGACTTCCAGATTCGGATCATCAATAAATGCCCACATCAAGTCATTTGTTTTGGTTTCTATATCTTCTGCAAATCTTTCAAGATAGGAACGATCAATGGATAGCGTATCGTCCTCGTTCCATGTTCTTGGATCCAAATCCTGCATGACAGGTTTATCGTTGACTGACAGAACTCTCAGAGGGTAATCGAGAGTATCGCTCAATTCACCATCATTCACAATCAGACGAATATGGGCATTCCCAAACCAATTTGGGTCGGCATCAATATTGTAATCATCGTCATTTTCATTGATATGCAGATGCGCTGATGGAACAAGCGTCCACATCAATTCATCGGATGCGGTTTCCGCATCGCGCACCAATTTATTGAGATCGCGTTTATGAACGACCAAGGTATCATCTTCCAGAAAGGATCTTGTGTGAGCTTTTTTCTCGAAGCGGGGAGCATCATTCACAGGGAGAACATGTACGCGCCAGATGCGACTGGCTGTCAATTTGCCATCACTGACGGTCAACTCAAGTGAATCTGTTCCAAACCAGTCTTGTGATGCGGTACAGCGGATCCGGGCACCATTGTAATGAGCGCGAACTTTTCCAAAACGCCGGACCTGCCATTTTAATTCCGAGGCAGGAGTTTCCACATCATAAGCAAATTTTTCCAAGACACTTCGATCTATGAGAATAGTTTCATCTTCATAAAATACGGTATCGGGAAGCATGGCTAATTCAGGCGCATCGTTTACCGGGCTAATATGGATATTCCAATAAACGGTATCGATAAATTCACCGTCACTGACGGTTAGCAGAATTTTATCGTCGCCATAAAAATTCTCTTCCGGTATAAGCGTGATCTTGCCGCCCTCGGCTGAAATGGAAACATGTTCACCGGAGTAGACATGAAAACGCAACAGCGAATCCGGAGTTTCGATATCATCCGCATGCTCGCCAAGCCAAGTCAATGGCCTTTGCAATAATTCATCTTCAGGGAACTCAACATCAGCTATTGCCGTCCATTTAGGTGCGTCATTCACCGCTTCTACCGTTATCTGCTGAATAAGCGTGTCGCTTGCCTTGCCATCGGAAATGAGAAATATCAGACTATCGTGCCCGTTCCAGTTCTTTTCCGGGCAATATATAAATTGATCATCTTCAAATGATAATATGGTCAGCACATCAGCACTGTCCACATCAGAGGCATAGTTCAATAACGAATCCTTGAACAAGATCAATTCGCCATCTTCTTGAATAATAATATTTGCCGGCTGTTCTATAATCATAGGTGGATCATTTATGGGCAGAACAACTACCGGACAATGGATCGTATCGCGAATATCTTTTTGCGAGTAGGCAATACTCAAATTCGCCGTTCCGTGCCAGTTGGCTTTGGGCAATAAGTGGATACCTTTTTCATCGGATTCAATTTCAATATTGATATTATCGATCGAAGGGAAATACCTGATCCGGATGGAATCCGAATAATTACTATAGGCAAAATAGGCCCTTCCATCTTCGCTGATGGGGATCATCGTGGATGTAAGGATCTTCATAGCGGTATTGGCATAAAGATGCATGCCGCCCAAGCCCGCATTTTGAAGAATATCCGGAATATTGTCACCTGTGATATCATAGACCGCGATCTTGCCATCTTCACTTGAAAGTTTTACAAGTTGGTAGGAACTGTCCTCATTTTGATATGCGATCTTCAGACCACCATTGCGGGTAACCTTGTCGATCAGGCCATCCAGATCAATATCTGCCATAACCGTATCGAGAAAAATGATCTCTTCATTGTTTCGGATGATTTTTCTTTGTTCGTTCTCAACATTCACCGCTACCTGGAATTTACCGGCAATATAGACCCGTTGCGGAAGAGCCAAAACACTTACCGCGATCAGAATACCCACGATGATGAAGAGGAGTTTTCGTTTCATTTATCACTGTTTTTCGGGTTCATTGCAGACGGTTAAATGTAAATTTTATTATGATATTGCACAATTTAATTTTTGATTAATACGCAATGTACGGAACAGGCATGCCTGTTCCGTACATTGTATAATTTCCTTCAATAAAAAGAAAAGGGCCCCGATGTTTCGGGGCCCCTACATTTATTTACGCGTTACGAGTCACGCGTCACGTCTTATACTATTTTCGATTTACATTTCACGCAATGTGTGGTATGCGGAACCTCTTCGAGGCGTTCATCGGGAATACGTTCACCGCATTCTTTGCAATAACCGTAATCACCATCGTATTCTAACCGTTCCAGGGCTTTGTCGAGAAAGGTCAGGAATTTGTTTTCACGCGCGTATTGCATAAATGCTTTTTCGCGTTCCTGTGCATCTGTTCCAACATCTGCCATATGATAAGCGTAATTGGAATCCAGCTGAGAACTGCCCGGTGAACTATCTATAAATGATTCACGTTTTTTTTCAATTTGCGCAAGAGCTTCACTGCGTTTTTCAAGAATGATCTTCCGGAAATGCTTCCTCTGCGCTTTGGTCAGCTTCGGGCCTTGTCTTTTTACATCCGGCATAAATACGTTCCTCTCTAAAGATTATTTTACTCGAATAATATTAATAATTATTACTTCATTTCCAACTTTTATTTCTTTGCTGGCATCGTATTTTTCAGCGTTATTTTCAAGAATCGTTGCAAGTGTCTCAGTTTCAAGATATTCCCGATGAACAGCAATTGCATCCATAACATACTTGCCGGCCTCAAGATACAGCTTAATACGGTCATCCACGTTAAAATCGGCTTCTTTACGCAAAGTTTGGATGTGGCGGACCAGGTCACGGACCAGCCCTTCCTGCTTGAGTTCTTCGGTTAATGTCACATCCAATATAGCGACATAGCCCTTATCTTCAACAGCGACTACGCCTTCTTTTTCATTGACGGTGATCTGAATATCTTCAGGACTGATATTAATATCACCTACTGCAATGGCTTCACCGCGTTGGACTTGTGCAGCAACGACAGCGCCGTCCATTTCTTTCAGTCCCTTGACGATCAGCGGCATCTGCTTGCCGATCTTCTTGCCAAGGGTCACGAAGTTGGGTTTGGCATCATAGGAGACATAGTCATCAATACTGTCAACCAATGTGACGGCTTTGATGTTCAACTCTTCTTTGATCTGATCGACCAATTCGGTGATATAGGCTTTTTCTTTATCGTTCTTAGCTTTGAACAGCATATTCGCCAGCGGTTGGCGCGTGCGGATATTTGCTTTATTTCGTGCGGAACGTCCCATCTCAACAGCTTTGATGATCGTATCGATCTTATTCAGAAGATCCTGGTCGATCATGGCTTCATCGGCGACCGGGAAGCCCTGCAGGTGAACCGATTCGGGTGCGTCTTTGTCCACGGACAGTACCAGATTCTGGTAAATATCTTCCGTTACAAAAGGCATGATCGGTGCAACCGTCGTGATAATGGTTTTGAGAGCAGTATAAAGCGTATAATAGGCACCGAACTTATCACTGTCGTTCTCACTTTTCCAGAAACGACGACGTGAGCGACGGACATACCAGTTGGACATTTCATCCAGAAGCTTTTCAAACTTACGCATCAGGCGTTCGGCATGATATTCACTGAAATCTTTATTGGCTTCTTTGACGAAAGCATTCACTTTTGCCAGTGCCCATTTATCCAATTGGTTGAGATCTTCATAAGCGATCTTTTCTTTAGTCGGGTCAAAATTATCGATCTCAGCATAAGTAATATAAAATGAGTACATGTTCCAGAGCGTGAGCAGTTTTTTGCGCAGCTCGTCGGCCGACTTGTAACCGAAGTTCAGGTTGTGTTCCGGATTGTGCGAGGTGTACATCCAGCGCATGACATCGGCGCCCATTTTGTCCGCGGCTTCTTCA
>JAYEJI010000034.1:0-18521 GCA_034660515.1 Fidelibacterota bacterium | reverse complement strand
GGCCTATTACGCCGACCTGTCCTTCATAGTCCGTCAATTGACGGACGAAGTAGGAAGTAGCTTCGGCTACGAAGGCTGTGCTTTAGCAAAGGCTGGTAGCTTCAGCGAAGGGGTGGGTCTTACTTTTCACGTCTTACGTCTTTTTATTTAGACCCAGAACAGGCATGCCTGTTTCCTACATCTCTCAGTGCTCAGTACCCAGAGATTACCTTTTACATTTCACTTCTCACGCCTGCCCTCCGTAGCTTCAGCGAAGGAGGGTCTTACGTTTTACCAGCCTGCGCCGAGGCTTCGGCCGGCAGGCGTTTTACGTCTTTCAATATTGCATTTCAAAAAGCCTTATATTTTTTCTTTGTGCCTTTGTGTGAGGTCTTTACGTTTTACGTCCTAAAATACAAAAACCCATCATACGATAGGTTCCTGGGATAAGAGAGATTTATTTATAAAGAATTTTTATTAAGCACCACTTAAAAGTGCACTTTCAAGGAATATCTTGATATTCAGGATATATACCGGCTCTATTCCGGAACCATTGATCTCGAAATAGGAGTTTCGGTTCTTGGGAATATATTTTATGAAGTATTTACCATCAACAGAAGCGGGCATGGTCGTAGAACTTTGATTTGTATAATTTACACCATTGATCTCAAGTAAAGAAACACCGCTTGAATAGAAATTATCAACCGAACCATAAACATAAACATATTGTGCCGTACTGCCGGATGCCGTGAAAGGCATCATGACTTTATTATAATTCTGTCCATTGTAGCTTACTACATCAGGATAAGGTTCGTACTTTGCAATTTCAAGATGTGAACCGCCCTGACTGCCTTTATAATAGATGTAGTATTTACCATTGATCTTAGCAGGCATGGTAGTGTGTGTTTGGTTTGTAATTACCATTCCATTAACATTTACACTGTCCGTTTCCCAGGAAGTAATGGATTCGATCTCATCCGTTGTCACAAAATAATGATGACCTACTCCGTCAAAACTATAAGGGAGGCTTATAGAAAGCGTGTCCGCCTCAGGTAAGGGAACTGTATTACTTCCATCTATTTCCAGATGACCGTAATTCAAATCACTTCGGTAATAAATATAATACATTCCGTTAATACGTTCCGGCATAAGGTCGGACCAACTATTTGTATAATCAACACCATTGATCAAAAGAGTGTCCAAACTCCCGGAGCTAACAGTATTGATCGTTCCGGCAGTTGAAAAATATGTTCTGGCTTTACCGTCATATGTAAAGGGGATATCTATTTCGGTAGTATCAATGGTCGTAGAACCACTGCTCCAGTCATTTGTACCCGCAATTTCAAAATGTGCGAATTTGTTTTTTGGATCGTATATAATAAAATATTTATTCCCATCTACAGGAGCCGGCATAGTACTTGACCATGTATTTGTGTAACTTGTACCATTAATGGTTAGGGATCTCATATTCCATGAATTCACATTACTGATGGAACCTGAAACAACAAAATATTGCATTCCACTACCATCTTGAGAAAAAGGCATATCTTTCTCAGTGTATTCATTTCCATTATAAATTATTCCCGCATAGGCAGAAACTGCAAATAAGCTCAACAGTACTATAAACAGGTTAATTTTTCTTTTACTCATTTTTTCCTCTATCTCTCTCAAAACTCTCCTCTCTTTCACTCAATCTCAGCCCAATGATAATGTTTTTAACGATGTATGTCAAGAAATTATTAAGATTTTGTTAAGATTTTGTTAAGTATATTATAACTTGCTGATTATCTATGTATTGCAGATGCCATACTTCTTAACATTGTGTGGTATTTTATGATATTTCTAGTGTTTTTAATAATAAATGAAATAATTTGATTAAATAGGCTGTTAAGCACTTTCTAAAAATACTTTAATATTTTCTCCCACAAAATACAAAAGCCCGACTAGCGCCGGGCTCCTGCAATGAGAGAGAGAGATTTTTTAAAATATTCTTACAGTCCGCCTTCCATAAAGACTTTAACGTTTAATATAGGCGTATAATCTTTCACATCAAGGCTACCTGAAGTATTGGTAGTTCCATAATAAAAATAATAAGTATTGTTGATCTTTGCAGGTAAGGTTGTAACTGTCGAATTACTGTAATCAGCATTATTGATCAGGAAGAAATCCATATTTGATGTTATAACTGAATCAACACCATCTGTTGTTGAAAAGAAATAACTTCCCGAACCACTTTGGGTAAAGGGAGCGTCCTTTGATGTATGAGTCTGAGTTGTCCAATTATTAGTTCCCGAAAGAGAAAAAGATCCTGCGCTTTTCTTACCGGTATATACAATATAATATCGATCGTCTCCGGAGGCTGTCACTGTACGATTAGAACTGTTTTTATAATCTGTGCCATTGATCGTAAAAGTTGTGATATCTCTATTACCACCTGCGGTAACGGTTAAGCCGGATCCCATGACTACATAATAATAAGTTCCCGTGCCGCTCTGCGATAATGGCATCAAACTTTCTGTGTAATCAGTACCACCATTATTGATAACCGCAAAAGCTAAACCGCTGAACAGTAATAAGACAATCAGTAATCGACTTAGATTTCTATATTTCATCTTGATTTAACCTCTATTCTCTCTCTTAACACTTTCTCACTCTCAAAATCTCCACCAATTATAATATCTTTATCTTCCATTGTCAAGCAATTATTAAGAAATTGTTAATTATTTGTTAATTTGAAGACTTGGAAGATAGAAGAAGTTTATGAGTTACCTCTCCGGCGAAGCTCTGATGCTTTGAGTATAAGAGGTTTAGAGGGTTAGAAGTTTAGGGGGGTTAGGAGTTTAAAAGAATATCTTCTCTTCACTGTTTACTTCTTCCAATAAATACAAAAGCCCGATTAGCGTCGGGCTCCTGTTTAGAGAGAGAGAGTTTTTTTATATTATTACCAGATCCCACCTTCGAGAAATAATTTTAAATTCAGTTGTGGTGTATAGGGCGTAACCTTAAGGCTGGGACTACCACTTGCCGGTGAGCCATAATAAATATAATACTTGTTATCCTGTTTTGCCGGCAGAGTTGTAACAGTCTGGTTGGTATAATCGGAATTATTGATCAATAAAAGATCCAAACCGCTTGAAACTATTGAGTCAACTCTTGCTGACGTTGAAGTTTCATAAAAGGCTGATGTGGTACCGGTTTGCGTATACGGTAATGTAATAGATGTATGAGTTTGTGTTGTCCAGTCATTCGTGCCAGAGATCGTAAAACCTGATTCAACCTTTTTCCCTTTATGATATATATAATATCTATCATCAGCGGATGCTGTGACGGAACCGGTAACACCTCTATAATTTGTACCATTAATTGTAAACGTAGTTGTATTACGGCTTGAAGTCGTATTTGATGTTATAGATAAGCTCGTTCCCATTACTACGTAATACTCAGCAACTGTACCTGATCCCGAAACGGGCAACATTTTTTCGTTATAATCATTTCCACTATAGTTGATAACAGCAAATAAAGAACAGGAAAAAGCAAGAATTATGCTAATAAAGAATATTTTAACCGCACGCATTGTTTCTCCTTCTTACATTTTCAACAATATAGGAGTATTCTTTGTTATTACAAATAAAATCCATTGAATTAATGTAATATTAATTATTACAAGATATTGATACGGATCAAGCGTTAAAAGGCTCCTTCAAGAAAAACCCTGATGTTCAGTACAAGCGGTGCCGGCACATAGTACCAACCATATTCACGAGGTATACCATGCTCATTATCTAAATGATAATCGATAACATTTAAGAATGGTCCATCTGCATCATTGGAAGAATAATAGATAATATTTGAGATGCTAACTGCCGTGATCGACACATCATCAAAAGCAGAATTTGTTACTGAAGAGCTACTTACTTTTGTTTCTAATGACAATGAATTGACATTTCCGGAACCATCGGTATTATTCCAAAATACAGAACTGTCTATATGTGCGCTTTCTCTTTTTTCAAAATAAAATGCAGAACCATCAACAGAAATATTTCCAACAAAGGTACATAGATCAAAGCTGGCTTCACCAATTTGAGCCCGATTTTCGAGGGAAAATATAGCGGCTCCCATTCCGGCGCTGTTTGATTCAAATAGACAATTCCTGAAGGATGCGCCATTTTCTAAAGAAACTGCGCCACCGCCATCACTACTTTGATTTAAATAAAAATGACAGTTCTTAAAAATAGGCTCGGCGCCGTTTTTTAACAGTAGGCCTCCCCCGCCATTTCCATCATCGGCATTTCCGTCACGAATAATAAATCCATCTACTACACTGGTATTCGTTAAAGTACCGGAATAACTGATAACATGATAAACATTATCAGAACTATTTCCCGATATGCCAATATCACCACTAAGAATTGATTTATTTGAATGCACGTCGCGATCTTGTAATGAAGATTCTCCTCCATAGAATCCTCCGTATAGCTTTACACCCTCTTTTAGGATAAAACTATCTCCACGATTTATGCCTGGAGTATAAGTTCCTTGCGCCACCCAAATTTCATCACCCGATTGAGCGCTTGCAAGTGCATTTTGTAATGAGCTATAGGATCCTTGCCAAAATCCATCGCTGATATTGTTATCAACATAAATAATATCAGCATACGCAAATACGCTAATAAACAGTAATATGATCGTAAATCTTCTTGCTGTATTTCTCATTAAATTCCTCTCTCAACAATTAAAATTACCAATACAATTTGGCTTTAACAAATTTTTTCAAATTGTTGACTTTTAATTAACCGTCTTATAACTTTTTATTAAGAATTATGATTGAAAATAAATATTTCTTTTCGTTTTATATGTAAAATACTCATAATAGAATATACTGATTTTTGTATTTTATGGGAATATGAATGCCCGTTCCAGTATGCAGTAGGCACTATGCTGAAATCAGAAGAAAATTGAAGCCAGTAATCAGTAGTCATAAAGATTCAAGAAACAATAGCCAAGAATCAAGATTTATGTATGTAAACCATAGATTGTTAAGGGTAAGGCAAAAGTAAAGATTCAAGATATTTCTACCCATAACTCATAACCCATAACCCATAATTTATAATTTTCCCCATACTCCAACACTCCGACGTCCCCATCCCCCCATTCTTCTAAAAAAAAGCTCAACCACATAGTGCAGTTGAGCTTTTATTGAATTATTAGATAATTTCGCCTTATGGCAGTGAAACCACCCTGCTTTTTCTTCCTGTTTTGCTAAATGCTGCGATCCTGACATGATCATTGACATTCAACTTTACCGGATGATCATATTTTCGTGAACTCATTGTCGGTTCACTACCATCAAGAGTATAACGCAATTCGAGTCCCGGGAATCGAATATTTGCCTTTAACTCATTATTTTCAATGATCGCTCCGGGAAGGGGTATACGATAGTTAACTTTGTATTGATCCAATCGTGGAAGCTCAATCTGTCCCATTTTATTGGCAAAATGGTTCCAGTCCGCCTCTCGGAGCATAGTTCGGACATTCTTATCTTCGATCGTTGCCCAATCCGGTTGTTCGCTCCAGGCACGCTCAGCCAATCCAAGTATCTTCGGAAAAGCCATGTATTCCACCTGTTCCCAGGTGCGTGTTGTTTCACCCCACAGTGTTCCGGATATTCCCAGAATATTCTTTTTTCCGCTTTCTGTAAGCATTGTCTTCCCTTTGAACATTTCCGGAGAGATCGGATCACCATAGAGAGTTTCTTCAGCACATTTTGTAATATCAAAGGGTGTAAATTCCCAGGCGGTTCTCGTATCGGTATAACCGCCCCAGTACAAACCCGGTTCCTGCGGATCACGGTTGTAGGCTAAATCAAAATAGTAATTGTTCACGCCTAACAGTACAACCGGGAAACCGATATTAGCAAGTTCATAACCCAGATCTTCCGCACCCCAACCCCAGACATTGTTCCAGATATAGGCAATAATGCCTTCATCGACCAATGAAGGATCGGGATAACGCTGACGTCCTTCATGTTTACAGGCAACTTCTTCCCAGCCGGCTGTGTGAATTTCATGCTCGTCGAGCATTGCCGTTACCCGTTTGGTAAAGTACTTATGTAATTCAGCAGGTAAATTGTATTCATTCTGGCTATCGAGAAAAGCTTTACAAACAGGAGAATGCGCAAATGCACCTCGTGGGACCTCATCACCACCGATATGCAAGATCGTCAAAGGTGCTTGAGCTTCTTTATACATAGCGGCCAATTCATCGATCACGGTTTTGACAAAGCGATATGTTGATTCCATACATGGATTCGCCGTATTATCATTGAAACGCTGCGCGGAAGAAAAGCGTGAAGTATCTGAAAAATCGGTCAGAAGATACATTTTAGCAGAATCTTCCTTGCCCTCTTCCATGTATTTGTAATAACGGGATTCCATGGCTTTAACCGCAGATCTAATATGACCCGGCATATCGATTTCGGGGATTACTTCAATATGTCTATTCCTCGCAAATCTCAGTATTTCAATAAAATCTTCGCGAGAGTAATAACCGCTTCCATTTCCTATTTCCGGATCAGCGTAAGGACCTGATCCAAGTGCGGGTTGTAAATGATCTCTTTCATTTTTTGTGTATCCGCGAAACGCACCAATTTCAGTCAATTCCGGGATTGAACGGATCTCAACACGCCAACCTTCATCATCTGTGATATGAAAGTGAAGCTTATTTAATTTATATCCGGCTATCAATTCTATAAAACGAAGAACTTCCTTTTTATCATGAAATGAACGGGACACATCAAGATGCATAGCACGATATGGAAATCGGGGGGCATCTTCCACAATAAGTCTTGGAATATAAACAACTCTTTCCGGAGTATCGTTAAGATCGGGAGGAAAAAGTGATAATAAACTCTGAATTCCATAGAAAGCACCGGCTGCATCCGCAGCAAAAATCACAACCCCGACATTCGGATCGACTTCAAGTCGATATGATTCCGGTTCACCGTCTATAATATTCAATATGATCCGGTTATCAGCATATTTCAAGAAGTTCTTACTTCGAAATTTATACCGCATAATATTGAAATTAAAAGTCAGACTCAGTCTCTCTTGTAAATAACGGGCTTCATTTGACAAAGACTTGTGGTAATAAATATCCATATTTTTTGTCATTTCATAGATATCTCCCTTTAAATTGACTTTATTGGGAGTCGGAAAGATCGGAGAAAGGTCCGAAACTTCCATCTTTTGGATACCGGCATTTTCTATAAAACGTGATTTGGCCGTTTGTAACTCCAAGTGATCATAGGAAGCTCGTTTTAATTCTTCTTTAGGAAAAGGCAGTACCTTGGTCTCTCCTGACGACAGGATGATCTCTTTACCTAATCCTCTTTTAATAACAAAAAAGCATCCTGTGATCGCATCGGTCTTGTGAATAGCATAATGAGTTCCGATCAAAGGAAATGAAATACTCTCACCCGGTTTTAATTCTTCAAACAATTCAGTTGGATATATCTTACTAAGATCCCCATTGATCGTTTTACCATCTATGATCTTACTTTCTTGTTGATCCACTACGGTTCTAAACCAGGAAAAGTAGCATTCCCAGTTATTGTTCTTGAGCGTATATTTCGAATTATTTGTTAAAGTGATCTCACTTTTATTCAGATTGCTGTCTTTATATTGATTGTCAATCAATTGCCAGGATACATCAATACTTCCCTGTTCTTTACCACAGGAGAACATCAGGATCACCGTCAACATAAGTAAAACGATTACTTTTAAAGATCTCATCTTTTTCCCTTTTTCTTAACATTTTATATGTTTGATCATAACCAGGAGGAGAATTTTTTCCTGATTTGGATCTCATTGTTTCTTATAGCTTGTTGACCGACTTCGATCAATTCTTCCGCATGCTCAAAGTCAAAATTATAAGCTCCTTTATAAGCTTCTATCGCCAGAGTTGCCTTTTGTTTACGATGCGCATTCTTTATAGAGCAAGACATTGCTCTGAACATGACATCAAAGCTGTTCTTTATATCTGTGCGACTCACCCTTCTCATAGGTGAAACATCCACGGAAAGTACTTTTCTATATCCCATTTGACGAGCAATATTTACAGGCATATTATCCGCAAACGCACCATCAATATAAAGCCCGTCTTCCCTATCAAAGGGTTCGAAGAAGGGTGGTATGGCCATTGAACATAGAATCGCTTCAGCCAGATTACCATCCTTAAAAATCTTTTCCTTTCCACTCAACATATCCACTGCATTTGTCGCAAAAAGGATCTTTGTATCTTCAATGTTAATATTATCGGTCACTTCCCGCAATTTTTCAAGGATCTTTTGACCCGATTCAACTCCAAGTTTGGATCGCAGGTTGTTCAATGCTTCTCCTGCCTGAAAGACCCTGACCAATGGGCCTTCTCCCCACTTTAGTGTTTGCATGCTTGTTACCATATCACGGATCTTGAATTCTTTGGTCACGTACTCTTCGATCCATTTAATTGATTTCCCCGATGCATACACTCCTCCAACAATGGATCCCATAGAGGTCCCTACGATCAAAGAGGGTTTAAGTTCTAAGCGTTCAAGTTCTTTTATAACGCCAATGTGGGCGATGCCGTTACCACCACCACCAGAAAGAACGAGTGCCCATTTCATAAATACCACCCATGTTTTTTAGTAACATTGAAAAGCTATCTACTGTTTTCTCAACCGCGCGAGGGTCCGAGATCATATATAAATTAACTCGTTTATCCATAAAGTCTGTTGTTGCCAAATAACAGCCGTCTGCAGATATATCCAAACCTGTCGGTTGGTTCCCTTGCGCCCAGGCCGTAAGAGTTTGGAATGATTCAGTGTCGATCACAACAATATCTCCATTACGAGGACTGGGTAAGGTATAACCATTGGGATTGTTTGGACCACGACAACTGACAAAAAGATATTTTCCGTCAGGGGTTAGACGAATGGTATTGGGATGGCTATCCACCTCGATCTTGGCAACGGTTTTGCGTTTTATCCAATCATATTTATACACTAATGCAAAACGCATATCATCGTAATACAGCATTTTTTTCTTATGGTCATAGCGAATATCTCGCATAGCCGAGCGCCATTCCAGCATAGTCTCCACTTTTTTTCCGGTCCTTACATCAAATATTTCAATTCCGCAATCCGTACTGTTCGCCCCGCCATATAAAGTTACTGCCAGGGTGTCGTTCCCGATCCAGGCAAGTCCGCGTGGGATCTGCGATGTTCTCAAATTCCTAATAATTCGATGACGGCTTACATCAAAGATCGATATTCTCTTAGAGATCCAATGTGACATAGCGACCTGTTCCTGATTGGGGCTGAACTCAAGAGATTTAGTCCAATCTCCACCGGTATATCGTCCCGGTTGCAATGAATCCGTCTTCGGGTTATAAATAAAATACTCTGACGTGGTCATACGTGTAAACCAGAAATTTCCATCCCGCTCCCGGAACACGCCTTCTGCGTAACCATAATCATTGGCAGGATCATCACATCCCGGGTATAGGGTCTTGATCTTTTCAAATGGATCAACAGAGTATATCTGAACAGCTTGATGACGCTGACCGAGCAAGTTTACATAGATATATTTACCATCCGGCGAAAATGTACAGCTTTTGGGTGAACTCCCGGTTTGTGCTGTTTTTTTGAAATAGGGAAATTCAGTGCGATATTCCCAATTCTCAGCGATCAGTGAATCTTTCAACTGTTCGATAGTAAACATATCATGATACATCAATTCACCGGCAAACAGGGGTAAAACAAATACCAGCAAAAGCAAGAATATCTTATTTTTCAGCATATACATCCTCATCAAATTAACAATCCATGTAAAATAGATTATTTTTCTTTGATATTAAATGATTTTCGCAAAAAACTGGTATAAGGTTTGAGGTAAGGGGTTCGGAGGTAATATCTAAAACTTGATCCAAGTTTACTTAAACAAATCAATTTTTAACATTCAACTTTTCGGCTTTTTTTCTACAATATTATAACACTCGGAACATTTTTTTATTATATTAAACCGCACTTAAAGAGAGGAATTCCGAATGAAAGAACTTTCACAATTACATAAAGCAAGAACGGGATATCAGCCAAAGCTACCATCCGTTTTTCATAATGGTCCGGCTGTCAGGATCGTTAAGGGTGGAGCAAGTGAATCTGTTGCCGATCGGGACAAGATCAAAGCTCTGTTCCCTCATACTTACGGCATGCCAATGATAGGTTTTAAAGCAGCGAATAAAGCTGAATACAAGCCCCTTAATCTTGGCGTTATTTTATCCGGTGGACAAGCACCCGGCGGCCACAATGTTATTGCAGGTCTTTACGATGGATTAAAAGCTTGTCATCCCGATTCAAAGCTTTACGGATTCCTCGGTGGTCCTTCCGGTCTAACCGATAATGAATACCGTGAACTGGATGGTGATTTTATTGCTGATTTCCGCAATACCGGTGGTTTTGATATGATCGCTTCCGGTCGGACAAAACTCGATAAAACAGAACAATATGAGGCAACAGCGAAAAACTGCAAAGCATTGGAAATTGAAGCTCTCATAGTTATCGGTGGTGATGATTCAAACACCAATGCAGCCGTCTTGGCTGAATATTTTTCACAGAATGATACGGGTATTTCTGTGATCGGTGTTCCTAAAACCATTGATGGCGATCTGAAAAACGAAATGATCGAAGCATCTTTTGGTTTTGATACCGCTACAAAAGTTTATACCGAATTGATAGGAAATATTCAGCGAGATGCTAACTCGGCGAAAAAATACTGGCACATCATTAAATTGATGGGACGCTCAGCTTCACATATCGCATTGGAGTGTGCTTTACGTACCCAACCAAACTATGCGATCATTTCTGAAGAAGTTGAAGATAAAAAACAGACTTTGCATGAAATAGTTGATGAATTGACCCAGGTGGTTGTAAAGCGATCAAACAATAATGAAAATTTCGGCACATTGATCGTACCGGAAGGCTTGATCGAATTCATTCCCGAAATGAAGGCCCTGATCGCCGAGTTGAATGATATGATGGCTGCCAATAAAAACGAGATCAACACGATCAAAAATTCTGATACTAAAAGAAACTATATTCTTGATAAATTGCAGGGTGAAGCTGCAGTACTTTACGGATCATTACCCAAACAGATCGCTGAACAACTGATCATGGAACGCGATCCTCACGGGAATGTGCAGGTATCTCTGATCGATACCGATAAGCTTCTTGTCTATATGATCGAGGAGCAACTTGCAATTCTTAAAGCTGAAGGGAAATTTAAAGGGAAATTTAAAACCCATACTCATTTCTTTGGGTATGAAGGACGCTGTTCTTTTCCTTCAAATTTTGATGCCGATTATACTTATACTCTCGGTTATACCGCTTCCCTTCTGGCAGAAAATAAATGCACCGGATATATGTCATCAGTTCGCAATCTTAAAAATGCCGCTGAAAACTGGATTCCCGGTGGTGTACCCATGACACAAATGATGAACATGGAACGTCGTCATGGCGAAGATAAACCTGTCATTAAAAAAGCACTCGTTGAGTTGAATGACCTACCCTTCAAGACCTATGTGGCTAATCGTGACAAATGGGCAATTGAAACATCTTATATTTACCCCGGTCCTATCCAATATTACGGTCCGGCAGAAGTAAGTGAAATAAAAACAATTACTTTAGAATTAGAACATCAATAAAGGAGCATTATATGTCAAATAAACCTAATTTAAAACCGGGCGTAGTGACCGGCAAAGTCCTTTTGGACGTTTTCGAGTATGCTAAGGAAAACAAATTCGCTTTCCCTGCAGTCAATGTTATCAGCTCAAGTACTGTAAATGCAGCGCTTCAGGCTGCAAAAGAAGCTAAATCAGCGATCATGATCCAATTTTCCAATGGCGGCGCTGTCTTCAATGCCGGTAAACTCCTGGACAATACAGATCAGAAAGCTGCTATCGCAGGTTCAGTTGCCGGTGCTTTACATATTCGTGAAATGGCAAAACATTATGGTGTTCCGGTTATTCTACATACCGACCATTGCGCAAAGAAACTTCTTCCCTGGATCGACGGACTTTTAGATGCAGGTGAAGTATATTATAAAGAACATGGCGAACCTCTGTTCTCATCACATATGATCGACCTTTCAGCCGAACCCATAGAAGAGAACATTGAAACCAGCAAAAAATATCTTGAACGTATGTCAAAGATCGACATGTTGCTTGAGATCGAGCTGGGTGTTACCGGTGGTGAAGAAGACGGAGTTGATAATAGCAGTGTTGATAACTCAGAACTTTATACTCAACCCGAAGAAGTTAATCTTGCTTATGAAGAACTGAACAAGATTAGCCCTATGTTCACCATTGCAGCAGCTTTCGGTAATGTACATGGTGTTTACAAACCGGGTAATGTCGTACTCACCCCTAAAATTCTTGACAACTCACAGAAATATATTTCTGAAAAACACAAATTAAGCGATAAGCCTGTAAACTTCGTATTTCACGGTGGATCCGGTTCAGCTCCGGAAGAGATCGAAGAAGCAATTTCATACGGTGTGATCAAGATGAATATTGATACGGACACCCAGTGGGCATATACAAAACCGGCCAAAGATTACATGGATGAATATGATGCCTATCTGCAAGGTCAGATCGGTAACCCCGAAGGTGCCGATAAGCCCAATAAGAAAAAATATGACCCACGGGCATGGGTAATCGCATGTGAAAAAGGCTTTACAAAACGCCTGATCCAAGCATTCAAAGACTTGAATAGCTTCGATCAATTTGAATACTTATATTAAGAGTGATATTCAAGGCCGGACATCCCCTGTTCGGCCTTTTCCTCACCATATATTAACTTGACATATCGAACGCAGTATCGTATTTTTAATTTAGATATAAATTTATTAAGCAACTTGTCGTTTTCTATGAAGGATTTACTATGAAACATATATCTTTCTTTACTAAAATTATTGTTAATCTAATTGCCTTTACTATTGTAGGCACAATGTTCAAAGGTGTTCATATTGATGGCATATTTACACTTGTTGCCATTTCAGTGCTTTTTGGTTTATTAAATGCTTTTGTAAAGCCATTATTGACGATCATTACTATTCCGCTAACAGCCATAACATTTGGAATATTTTACTTATTTATTAATGGATTTATGGTTTGGTTGACTTCAGTTCTTATCTCAGGATTCACGATCGCCGGATTTTCAACAGCATTTTGGTCAGCGATCTTTCTATCTTTGATCTCATGGTTGGCTGAAATGATATTTTTTCAACGAAATGCCTAATACGACTAAACATCACCCGGCTAAGTTCTGGGATCCTGAGGGCGACAGCATTCAATGCTGGCTTTGTCCGCATCGATGCACTTTATCGGAAGGCCAACGCGGTCTATGTTTGGTTCGCACTGTTATTGATGGAAAATTGGTTTCAACGGTCTATGCTTTACCCTCGGCCTTACGTGTTGATCCTATTGAGAAAAAACCGCTCTACCATTTCTTGCCGGGCTCCCAATCTTTTAGCTTGGGCACTCAGGGATGTAATTTAAAATGTGAATTCTGTCAGAATTGGCATCTTTCCACTCAATACGGACATGCTACAGTCCAGGTATCGCCTGAGGAGATAGTATCGGAAGCGTTAAAAGCTGAATGTGATTCTATAGCTTTTACCTATAATGAACCCATTATTTTTGCAGAATATGCTATGGATATTCGTGACCTTGCAAGCAAAGCCGGTATCCCCTGTATAATGGTAACAAATGGATATATTACGCCCAAAGCAAGGAAAGATGTTTTCAAGGGTATCAAAGCTGTAAATATTGATCTGAAAGCTTTTTCAAATGAATTGTATATGAAATATACCGGTGCTCAATTAGATCCGGTCTTAAATACAATTAAATGGTGCATTGAAGAAGGAATTCACACAGAAATAACAACTTTGATCATACCGGGGGTCAATGACGATCCGGAAATGATACAAAAAGAATGTCAATGGATCAGTAAGCATTGCGGCAATGACGTTGCTTTGCATATAAGCGCATTTCATCCTGATTATAAGATGAAAGATTATCCGCGTACTTCCAGATCAATATTGATAAGATGCAATGAAATCGCTAAAAAATGCGGGTTAAAATATACGTATGTTGGAAATTATCCGGGTTTTGACAATAATACATATTGTCCCCAATGTGGTGAGATCATTCTAAAAAGAGATCTTTACCATATTGAAGGCAACGCATCCCACATGCATAAATCACCAATAATCTGGAGTGTGTCATGAAATTCAGTAAATTTAAAGAAGCTGTACTCTCCCCTTTCGATAAATTGCAGAGTGAAAGTGGAGAAGAATTTCTGGAACTAATGGTTGAAACCATTGTTCTGGAAGATGACAACGCCAAGGAATTAGCCGTGTTAAATGGCTGGGAATACAGTCTTTCCCGATCGAGGCATTGGGACAAGGAACAAGAAAATTATATTATGTATGATGGATTCAGTGATAATCATCTGGAAGAGCTTTTAGAAGATATTGAAGAGACCGAAATTATACCGGCTCGTATCGTATTGAATATTGAAGGAATGAATGACCTTGAAGAAGCTATTCATAAAAAGATCATTGTGGAGTTGAGCAAAATAAATGACTAATTCTTTCAATTTCGATCAGTATAAGGATCAAAACCCATTCTCAATGGGTCATAGTAACATAGAAATACCTATTACCCGACAAAATCTTTTCATGATGCAAAGGCAGTTCTCTGTAAAAAACCATACTGATTTTTTCCCTTTTGATGTATTTGGTGCAATGAACCCATCGAACAACATTGATAAGAATTACCGTGTACGGACCATAGAGTTAAATACTGATGCCGGTTTTTCTATTGTAACTGATATTGTTGAAAAAACCTTTGTTTTTAGAAATCGGAGCATGGCGAAAGGTTCAACTCGTTATATGAGTGAGAAAAATGTTAAACCGGGTGATGTTATTATTATTGAGAAAATTTCGCCTTATGAATATTACATGAAATTAAAACGAGGTAACTTATGATAAATAAGATCAATTTTGAACTTGATGATGATGAACTAAGTGCGTTCAAAGACCTTGTAAAAAAACTCGGACAAATTCGTGGAGAAACCACAATTAAAGTTGATGGTACTTTACGCGGAGCACTTCAACATATCCAACGCGAACTGCATATTTTTGATGATTTTAAAAAACGCGACCAATGGTAGGCAAAGGGAGAAAAAGTAAAAATGATTAAACAAACCCCTTTTAATGACAGGCATGTTGCTCTGGGAGCAAAAATGCATGAATTCGCCGGTTACATGATGCCAATATCCTATACCGGGATCAATCATGAGCATTTACAAATAAGAGAAAAAATTGGCGTATTCGATGTCTCACATATGGGAGAATTTCTCGTTGAAGGTAAATACGCCGAAGATTTCCTTCAATACATTACGACCAATGACGTCAAACAGCTTGTTGATGGGCAAGCACAATATTCCGCTATGTGTTACCCGGACGGCGGTATTGTTGATGATCTGATCGTTTATCGTTTTAGTAAGAACAAGTATATGATGGTTGTCAATGCTTCTAATATTGAAAAAGATTATACTTGGGCAGGTGAACACCTGATGGATGGTGTAACCCTAAGTGACCATAGTGATAAAACGGCTTTGCTTGCTATTCAAGGTCCAAAAACGTTGAAGATATTGCAAACTATTACGGATGTCCCTTTAAAAGATATTGGATTTTACCATTTTGCAGAAGGTAAACTTGCCGGTAAAAAAATGATCATCTCAAGAACGGGCTATACAGGTGAACCGGGATTTGAATTATATCACGATCCCAAAGATTCCCTTGAACTTTGGGATGCTATTTTCAAAGCAGGTAAAAATGAAGATATCCAGGCTGTCGGACTAGCTGCACGTGATACTTTAAGACTGGAAATGAAATACGCTCTTTATGGCAATGATATTGATAAAGACACCAATCCGATCGAAGCAGGACTGGGTTGGATAACTAAATTGAATTCCGATGATTTTATCGGTAAAGCTGAACTGGTCAAGATCAAAGAAGAAAAGCCTGCTCAGCGATTGATCGCTTTTAAAATGCTGGACCGCGGTATTCCGCGTCAAGGATATGATTTGTATTATGATGATACTCGCGTAGGAAAAGTCACCAGCGGCACAATGTCCCCTTCTTTGGGCATTGGTATCGGTACCGGCTATGTACAGCGTGATTTTTCCAAGATAGGCACTGAGATCTATCTTGATGTACGCGGAAAACGCCTGAAAGCCATTATTGTGAAACCGCCTTTTGTAGATTCAACACCCCTGGAACTGTAAGAAACGAGTGTAAGAGTGTACGAGGGTACGAAAAATAATTAAATTCCCGTAATATTAAAAAGGGCTCGACATGTCGAGCCCCTACTTTATTCTTTATACTTTTTACTTTTACCTTTTCTTATCCCATCCTTCCTGCTTGCATAGTAGCCAGGCCAGCCATTAACAGCATTCCTATCAACATGATCGAGATAACAAGTATACTTGATTTTTTTGTCGTAAATTTATAAAGCACTTTAAAAGCAATTACCCATACAATAATACGCCAGATGGCAAAAAACTCAAATTGGTTAATTAGTTGTGTCACATAAGAACCGGGTTCAGGGTTACTTAATAGAGAACCAAATCCTAATTGGACCATCAGTGTTCCCTTTTGAAGTACTAAAAACATCTTTATTAACGATTCGGGTATCGTGATCATTTGAACATAAAGTGCAGCTACAAGTATAGTCCCGAATTTTTGTTCTCCACCACCAATGAAATTACCTGCGATCCACATAAATAATCCACTGATAAGCACACCGATAACTACTTGTAAAACACCACCAACATATTTGAATACAGTTGCTATAGGTGAATTTGATTGTTCTAATGCAAGTTCTTTTTGTGTCTCTGAAAGCTGAGTCATTTTTTGGACCATCTCAATCTGAAATTTTTCCATTACATCTGAGGTAACGATCAGGAATACAATTAGCATAGCCACCAATAACAGAAACGGCACTAAATAATCAGTCCATTTTTTTCCTTCATCCCGTAATGAGGTAAAACATGTTGTCGGCGCAACAAAAACATTCGTTATTCTTGCAAATACATTCATCTTTCACTCCTTAATATTAGTTAGTTCTATTCTAGTAGGATCAGAATTTATAGGTTTACTGCAGAAAAGCGAATAAAAAAATAAAATATTTTAAAAAGTCGTTGAGAATAAAATGATATTGCATTAAGTTTAGGCGTTGTCAGATATACTATTAAAAGGAGATTCATAATGGCAGTCGTAGTAAATCATGATGTATGTGAAGGCATCGGCGAATGTATTGAAGTATGTCCGGTTGAAGCTTTGGAACTTAAGGAAGGCAAAGCTGTTTGCGATGATGATCTTTGTATCGATTGTTTGGCATGCATACCCGCCTGCCCTGTTGAAGCTATTTCTGAAGGTTAAACAGGACCATACAAAACAAAAACGGGGGCAGTTTATTCTGCCCTTTTGTATTTAGGAGCTCATATGTCTCAAGAAAACAAAAATCCCTTTGATCTTCAAAAGAAGCTAAGGTACACAAAACACGTTATCGCTATCGCTTCAGGTAAAGGCGGAGTAGGAAAATCCACCGTTGCAGCAAATTTAGCCCTATCGTTAAAAGAAAAAGGATTCTCAGTCGGTTTACTCGACTTGGATCTTTACGGACCCAGCGTCCCGATGATGTTCGGTCAACATAAACCCACAGAATCTGTCAGTGAGGAGGGTATTCTTCCGGCGGAAAAATATGGGATACAGCTTATGTCCCTTGGCTTTTTCCTTGATTCAAATTCAGCTGTGATCTGGCGTGGACCTTTGGTCATTAAAGCAGTTGATCAATTGCTCAATGAAGTATTCTGGAAACAGATGGATTATCTTATCATTGATCTTCCTCCCGGTACCGGTGATATTCAGCTGAGTTTGGTACAAAAGATCGCCTTGAGTGGTGCAATTATTGTTACGACACCTCAAGATCTGGCGCTCGCAGATGTAAAACGCGGAATTAACATGTTCGAAAAAGTGAATGTCCCCATTCTGGGTATCGTTGAGAACATGAGTTATTTCCAATGTCCAGAATGTGGTCATAAATCCTATATTTTCGGACAAAATGGCGGTTACAAAGAAAGCGAACGCTCTAAAGTTGATTTCCTGGGTGAAATACCTCTCAATGAAGATATCATGAGTGCAGCAGATACGGGATGTCCTATCGTTGAAAGCAAACCCGCTGGTGAAGAAAGCAAATACTACATGGAAATAGCTGAGAAGCTGGTTGAAAAATTGAAATAATGAGTTACCCCGGGCTTTAGCCTGGGGTATCAGATAGAAAACCATCGGGTTTTAACCCTGAATAACTTTTAATGTTGTGGGTTAAAACCCATTTTTTCTTTATTGCAAAAACCCCGGGCTTCAGCCCGGGGTTTTTGC
>JAYEJI010000033.1:0-5107 GCA_034660515.1 Fidelibacterota bacterium | reverse complement strand
GATCAATTTTGATGAATTAGATCTAAATAAAACAACATCATTCAGAGCATAAAATTTTTCCGGATCATTTCCGATCTCGGCTTCAAGGACCATTCTTTCATCAAGCTGAAAATTGCCGGATAGAATGTCCAATAGCTCGGTTTCGTATGTTTGTCCCGACAATTCAGCTAAAAAACCCAAACGACCAAAACGAATCCCCAGCAATGGGATCTGATCCTTTTGTATCAATCTGGCTGCTCTTAATATTGTTCCGTCACCTCCCAAAACGATCAATAGATCGATCATCCCCATCATTTTTAATACTGAGGTGCCATAAGGATAACCGGCTAATTCGGCAAATTCTGCTTCAACACAGAAATCGATATTATTTTTCTTTAACCAAACAAGAAAATCACCAAAAAAGGGACTGATCTTCTCTGAATAGGTCTTGTTGGCGATAATGCCAATTTTCATGGTTCTTCCTTTTACTTTAATAATCTTTTTAGGGTTTGAACTGCTTCTTCAACCGTTTTTACGACAAAAGATCCATCAATTTCCCATGAACCTAAGCTAATAAGCGGTTTATCGTATTGCAGGGCATGAGCGATCTCTGATAAAGTGCCGTATTTTCCTCCTATAGCAACGGCTGCATCACAGGCACAAGCAAGGATCTCATTTCTTGCAAGGCCAATTCCCGTCGCAATGGGAATTGTAATATATGGATTGGCATCCGAGTCATCAATTCCAGGTAAAATACCAATAACCATACCACCTGCTTCATTACATCCTTTGCTTGTAGCTTCCATTATTCCACTACGTCCACCACAAAGTAATATCCAATTATTTTCAGCAATAGCTCTACCTAATAGTTCAGCTTTATCATATAATTCGGGACTCGCATCACGGCCACCAAATACTGAAATCAATTTTTGTTGCTTGTTATTATTCGCCATATTGGAAGTTAACATTTTATTTAAGCCATGTAAAGTGTTGTTTGGGGTTTGGGGAAATGATAGATGATGAATTATGGATTATGGATTGAAGAAGTTGAAAAATATCTTCTCTTATTGTTCATTAAAAACCCGACATTTCATACCGGGCATTATTGTCATCATCCCTTCTTTAGGCGGGGTTCATTATATTATTTCTCTTCTCCCTACTCTCTACTTCTTACTCCATACTGATTTCTGCCTACTGTTTACTACGAGTTACTAGTTACTAGTTACTATTTTAGAAGAAGCATTTTCCCAATTTTCGTTTTATCCCCTACCCGAAGTTTAAAAATATAATATCCGCTTGGATGTTCGCCTGCGGTCCATGTAAGCTTGTATGTTCCCTCGCTTTGGTATCCCTTTAATATGACCTCTACCAATTCACCACGAATATTGTAAAGACTTAATTCAGTATCTGCATCTTTTCTCAGTTCATAGGAGATCGTTGTCGATGGATTAAAAGGATTTGGATAAGATCGATGAAGAATAAAATCGTCAGGTAAGATCTGATCAGCATTTTTATCATAAATAGCTGTGTTCCCGGGATAAGTCATACGAAGGTCATCAATATAAAGTGTTCCTTCCTGTATCCCGGTTTTTAATTTAATATAAATGTTCCTTATCCTGATCGGGTATACTGCATCAATACCGGAAGCATCCATAAATAAAGTTTCATAATTATCGGCATTATTTACATAGCCGGACTGATACACGGTATGCGTATTTCCGAGTGCATCTTCGAGATTGACATACATGCGGTGGTTTAAACCATCACTTAAGACATCAAGCATGATAACTTCCGGAATACCAGGCACTTCTATATCTTTACTTAAATATATTTTTCCATTGTTCGTCGTCTTGTAATCAATACGCATAGCATAAGAATCATTCACTCCATCACTCCTTTCGGAAACAGAGATCATGGTATTGACGGTGTCAAGATTTTCACCACTTAACTCCCAAGTATTTATATTTTCTATTCTATCGAGAGAATATTCTCCCTCACCCAAATAAACCCTTACATTTGTTGAATCACTTTGGGATCCGTAATGTACATATACTTTGGTTGTACCTGCTGAAAGTCCGGAAAAAATACCATTTTGATCTATAATGCCGATCGTGGAATCTGATACCGTGAAATCAAAAACACTATTTATTACACTTATAGTATCTCCTTTATCATTTACTCCTTTAATTCTAAATTGTATTGTTTTAATTGTATCCGTCATAGAATTCGAAGGAGAAATAATGATGGGGTCGATACTAATTGGCTTTATCAGCATAGAATCACAGATCACTCCGTTTAGATCGGAATAAACATATCCTTCTATCCCTTCTCTTGAAGCTGTAAAAGTATAACTGCCTTCTCCCCCTGTGATCGTACCAATGGATGAATCACAAAATATTTGCACATTTCCCCAATTTGTAACCGTTTTGGGGTTATAGTTAACATCCCAGCCGGAAGCGGCAAAATCAAATGATTGTTTCCTGTAAATTCGCATGGTATCCAATTCGATCTGAATTTGAGAAAGTTCGCCTTCTGCTGCAGTGGAATATATAGCCCAACAATTGCGAACTGATCGTTCAACACCATCAGAGGGTGAATTCACTATTTCATGCCCTGCTATCATAACACTGGATCCGCCTCCATCGAAATTCATGGCACGCCAGGCGCCCAACTCAAGCATAATATCGGCAAGATCCACAAGATCAATACCAATACTGCTCGTTTGACGGCCATCAACCACAACAAAATACATTTTTGTGGTATCTTCATTGAACCCGGCTGCAGTTCTGGGATGAAGATCCGTCGCAAAACTACCTCCTCCATTTTCATTCCTATAGCCCTCAATTGCGTAATTTAAACCATTTCTTATGAACATGGGGTATCCGCCGATCAAATGTTTTAAAGGTTTTACAAGCGGTAAATAATTATAGGAAACCCCGCTGATACTTAAGTCTTCAAATGCCCGCATCTTTAGTAAAACATCCAGAGTATCACCCGTTGAATAATTATTTTGCAAAAATGTTGCTGCTGTTCCATCACCGGAGATCACAGCTGTGGCAGTTGCCAAAGTCATATTTCCGTTTGTACTTTTATCACCCATTACACAACGCATCGTATCATTGACCATCCAGCCATCTACAAGCCAAAGACGAATCTCAACTCCCCCGCTTGTACCTGTAGAACTACCCTTGTAATGATTATAAAATACTAATTCATTCACATTCCGTGCTTCATTCAGATCATCAATGGCCATGGTATTCCCGTTGACAGAAAGATATCCTTCAAATTTGTTACAAGATATCGTCGGCATATTGTTTTCACCTATACTTAAAGCGGACCAATACACTGGATTATCTGTAGAGAGTTTTTCCAATTTGGTTATTTTACCGTTCACTACTCCTGCATTGGTAGTTGTCTGATCCGGCTCATAGAAATCACCGTTGGTTGCACCGACTAAACGATAATTTGTTGCTTCTTCGGCAGATGCTATAACACTTGGTTTTTGCAATCCAGCGCCATCAATGGCACGAATCTGGAGAGCGGGATCTTGAATATCAACTTCAAGAACATAGATCATCCAGGGTTTTGATGGAGCTTCCAGGGTTCTCTGGATTACACCGGGGCCTACTTGGCGAACACGTGTTGTAATAATTTCAGGTAATTCAGCCATAAGAAATTGAGCTGATAATAGCAGAAATAAGATCAATGAAATGTTTAGGCGGAGTTTTTTCATTCAATTCCTCAATTTATTAGTATTTACCGCAAAAGATAAAACGAATCATAAAAAAATACAAAGAATGATTAGAAAATAGATTTACGTAAGAGTTTTAAGAAATTTTTTAGCTTCTTTAAAAAATTCCAAAGCTTCGGGAGTTTGATAATCGGGATATGTCCAGGCTAAGGATTTATACTCTTTAGCTTCAGCAATTAAAGTGCACTCGGCATATATGCCTTCGGCAAGATAAGTACGATGAGAAAAGGCTTTCGTCGTTAAAAGCGAAAGTTGATATAGAGTTAGTGAACCCGGATCAATATTTACAGTTCTTTTTCCATTGGCCAGAAATTTGTTTTCAAGTGATTGAGATTCTAATTTAAATCTATAAAAATTTTCAAGTGAAACCGGAGTTTTGAAAATATAAAATATTTTCAACAGATCCTCCCCCATCTCATTTAAGTAATAGTTACTGAAGATATCGAAATTAAAAGGTCCAAATTGAGATTGAATACCTCCATAATATCTTTTTAATAAAGATTCAATTTCAGAAAAATACTTATGATCATTTGCCGTTACAGCTTGAAATAATAGGGCTTTTTGTGGTGATTTTATCATAAGTATTTCAAATTTTCTGTGATATAATACAAAACTAATGGTCAAATTAGTAAGAATTTGTTGAAAGACAGCTTTATTAGGTCTGAGGTTTGAGGTGTGAGGTAATATTATTTATATTGTGATCTATACTGAATTAACCTATAAAGCTTTTTTGATATCTTCTCACATATTGAAATAATATTTTCTTTTTCAGTATCTGAAATATATCCTATGTCATTTGTAATTATTGCTTGTGTTTGAACTTCAGCATTTGAAGCTTTTGCAATATAAAAATATCGAATACTCATTTTATTTGTCCCGCTTTCATCACCTTCACTAATATTACTAGAGATACTTACAGTCGCTCTTCGTATTTGATCTCTTAATCCAAAATCCTTGCTAAATGGACTTTTATTAGTTACTTCATAAATATATATTGCCAACTCTTTAGCAATTTTCCAAACATCTAACTCTTGAAAGTTACCCACTTCGTCCTCCTCTTTTACTAATTAATATCAAATCATAAAAATAGGCTTAATGGTAAAAAAAGGGGGCTAAAAACGTTATAAATAACTGAATGATAGTTTATTAAATAAGATTTCTTATTTTACAAATAAAAAGATGACTAAAAAGATGTCCAAAATGTGGTGGTAACAACACCAAAAAGAACGGAAAAAAGTACAATAAACAGAGCTATAAATGCCTAAAATGTAATCATCGTTTTGTTAGCAAATCGAGGAATGTAAATAAAATAACATCGGAGCTTTTTGCCGATTATTTTGACGGAAAACAAAGCCTTATTCAACTCTCAGAAAAATA
>JAYEJI010000032.1:0-5149 GCA_034660515.1 Fidelibacterota bacterium | reverse complement strand
TGGTCTGGTTCAGTATATTCAAAAGAATAGTAAGGTCCCTGTTCTGAATAAATTACCTGAAATGGATGAAGCATTTTCACTATAAACACATAATTCCCACTAATAGAACGAATGGATACTTTCCCGAAGCTCTTCGGGACGAAGAACAAGTTTGTCTTTTGCCTTAAATAATTTATATTAACAGGATGAATTATTTACACCAAAACAAAACCATGGCGAAGGCACGGGATTTTAGTGATTTTTTGAATAAAGCTGATTTTCAATCTGTTCTGGATATTGACGGAACCCGTGACTATCTCTCAAAAATCGATATTCATACGGCAGGTGAATATATTGGTAAGATCAATGTTTATTACAGTCCCAAAAAAGACAGTTACAAGATCACATGTCAATCCATTAGCATCAATTCCTATAAAGATGTCCTGAAAAAGCATTGGCAAGATTTTCAACACGGGCTTTCACCTGAAATTAATAATAATAAGATCTCAGCCTATGTAGATGGGTCTTTTCTCAATAAAAAGATCGGCTACGGAGCGCTTATCATGAAGGGCAACACCATACTGCATGAAATATCAGGTAAAATGGATGAAAAATATGAGGAACATCATCAGATCGGCGGTGAATTAAAGGCGGTCACTGAAACTGTTTCATGGTGTAACGATAATAATATCAAAGATTTACATATTTACTATGATTACAAAGGTATTGAAATGTGGGCACGCGGTAAATGGAAAGCCAAGAAAGAACTCACACAAAAGTATCAGGCCTTTATGATAAAACAATCAATCACGTTTCATTTTCATAAAGTTGCCGCACATACGGGCAATCGTTGGAATGAACATGCAGATATGCTGGCAAAAAAAGGCAGTATGTCATAAACCGGGAGTTATTATGAAAAAAGTTATTCTGATCATTATTGCTGTTCTACTCGTCGTATTGATCGGTGCCGGATTCTACCTAAATCCCCTTTTGCCTATTATTACGGGATATGCCGCAAAGGGACTGGCTTCAGGCGTTTTTCTCTCTGAAAGAGAACAAGAAAATATTGAAGCGGTAGATCTGAACTTCTCATTCATTAAATTCACTAAGAACAAAGTGGATCACGAGAATATGACTGTAAGCTCCAGATTTCTTTGGCACAAATCTAAAGTAGTCTATAATGAAGATTACGGTTGTACAATTGTTCGTGATTATACTGAAGAACAAATTTTGGATCGCTCCCCCCTGCTCTATGAATCAACGACCGATTTGAGAGAAGATATTTCTTGGCCTGCCGGCGATAAAATTGATAACAGTTATATTGAAGGTGTGGATTATACCCTGCTTTCCGATGCCGTTGACAATGCCTTTGGTGATGAAATACCTCATCTGGGCACCCGTGCTTTACTTGTTGTTCATCAAGATCAGCTTGTCGCAGAACACTATGCAGACGGTTTTGATACCCAAACCAGATTATTAAGCTGGTCAATGGCAAAAAGTGTGATCAATGCCATGGTAGGTATCCTTTCCAAACAGGGAAAAATAAATATTAATGATCCTATCATGATGCCGGGCTGGGATAAAGATGAACGGGCATCCATTACTTGGTCAGATATGTTACATATGAGCAGCGGGTTGGAATGGGAAGAAGATTACGGAAATGAATCAGATGTGAATGTCATGTTGCATAAAGTTGGTGATTTTGGCATGTTCACGGCCGGGAAACCCAGTATTGCTCCCGCGAATACGGTATGGAATTATTCTTCGGGATCCACCAATCTGGTTTCATTGAAAATAAAAGATATCTTTGAGACCGGAGCAGAATACTACAACTTCCCATACACTTTTTTGTTTCAAAAGATCGGTATGAATTCTGTCGTATTTGAAACCGATGCCGCCGGAACCTATGTCGGCTCTTCCTATATTTACGCTACAGCCCGTGATTTTGCACGTTTCGGACTACTCTATTTGAATGACGGCAACTGGCTGGGAGAACAGATTCTTCCTGAAGGATGGGTTTCTTACACAACCACGGAAGCCATAGCCTCCGGTGGTGAATACGGTTCGTATTTTTGGTTGAATCTTTCAGGGGAATATCCCGATGCGCCCGAAGACACCTACACATGTGAAGGTCACGATGGACAATTTATCATCATTATTCCATCCAGAGACCTTGTCATGGTCCGTTTAGGTTATTCCGATAGTGATGAATTTGATCTCAATCTGATGATCAAAGAGCTATTGACGGCTTTTCCTGAATAAAAAGGGATTTAAGAGTTTAAAGTTTAAGGTTTAAAGTTGAATTTTTAATTTACTATTACAAGTAATTGATATGTCTATAAAATTTAAAGTACATTCACCTTTTCAGCCTTCAGGGGATCAACCTGAGGCTATAAAATCGCTGATAGATGGTATCAATAACGGGAATGCATTTCAAACTCTGTTGGGTATCACCGGTAGCGGTAAAACCTATACGATGGCAAAAGTTATTGAAGCGGTTCAACGTCCTACCTTGATCATTTCACATAATAAAACTTTAGCTGCCCAGCTTTATGGGGAATTTAAAACCTTTTTCCCGAAAAATGCGGTCGAGTACTTTATTTCTTACTACGATTACTATCAACCCGAAGCTTATATTGCGACAACCGACACTTATATTGAAAAAGATTCGGATATTAACGATGAGATCGAAAAATTGCGTTTGAAAGCCACATCTTCCCTGCTTGGACGCCGGGATACCATTGTGATAGCTTCAGTATCTTGTATTTTCGGTTTGGGCTCACCGAAAGATTACGAAAAACAGATCATCGTTCTGAAAAAGGGTGAATCCATCACAAGAAAAGAACTTTTTAAACGATTGATCTTTATTCATTACACACGAAACGATCTCAGCTTCTCCCGTTCAACTTTTAGAGTCCGTGGTGATAGCATTGAGATATATCTTGCCTACGCCGATGAAGCCATTCGTCTTGAATTCTGGGGTGATGAAATTGAGAAGATCAGCATGATAGAGCCTCTGACCGGAAAAGTATTAAAAGAGCTTGATTTTGCGGTGATCTACCCTGCGCGACACTTTATAACAGACGCAGAAAAGGTTAAGATCGCCATAAACAATATTCGTACCGAGCTTAAGGACCGTTTGAATGAATTGCGCCAAGCCGGAAAACTTTTGGAAGCCCAGAGACTGGAGCAACGGACAAATTATGATATCGAAATGATCCAGGAATTGGGATATTGTTCGGGTATCGAGAATTACAGTCGTCATTTGACCCTCCGCAAACCAGGTGAACGTCCCTTTACTCTTATGGATTTCTTTCCGGATGATTTTATCACGATTATTGATGAATCACATGCCACGATCCCGCAGGTCCATGCTATGTATAATGGTGATCGTTCCCGTAAAAGTGTACTGGTAGAATATGGTTTTAGACTGCCATCGGCTTTTGATAACCGTCCTTTGAAATTCCCTGAATTTGAACAGATGCTGAATCAGACCGTTTTCGTTTCCGCAACTCCATCCGATTATGAGATCGAAAGATCGAACGGTGTGGTAGTAGAACAGATCATTCGCCCTACCGGCTTACTTGATCCACATATTGTGGTCCGTTCCACAGAGGGTCAGATCGATGATCTGATCAATGAGATCCAGCTACGCGTTGCGAAAAAAGAACGTGTACTGGTTACGACTTTGACCAAAAAAGAATCCGAAGATCTTTCAAATTATTTGAAAAACATCAATATCCGTGTTCGTTATCTGCATTCCGAGATAGATGCTTTGGAGCGCGTTGTCATTTTACGTGAATTACGCATGGCCGTTTTTGATGTATTGGTCGGGGTTAACTTATTACGTGAAGGTCTGGATCTTCCTGAAGTATCATTGGTAGCTATTCTTGGTGCAGATAAACAAGGATTTTTGCGTTCCGAGCGCTCCTTGTTCCAGATAGCCGGACGAGCTTCCAGAAATATAGAAGGAACCGTCATCTTCTATGCCGATAAAATGAGTGCAGCCATGAAAGGCGTTATCGATGAAACCAATCGTCGCCGGGAATTGCAAATGCTGCATAATAAAGAACGAAGGATCGAGCCTAAAACTATTTATAAAACAGAAGCAGAGATCAACAGTATTACATCCATTGCCGATATGAAGGCAGATTATAAGCCCTTTAGAAAGGGCAAAAAAGAAGCAAAAAAACTATCTAAATTTGAGGCACTGGACTTGATCGACCACTTGACAATACAGATGCAGAATGCCGCAAAAGCACTTGAATTCGAGAAAGCGGCCGCTTTGCGAGATGAAATTCTCACAATAAGAAAAAACAAAGAGTAAGCAATAGGCACTATGCAGAAATCAGTTGCTAAGCAGTATACAGTAGTCAGTTTAAGATTCAAGAGACAAGGTTCAAGGAATTTCTACTCATAATTCATAATCCATAATCCATAATCCATAATTTCCTTATAATTTCCTTATAATTTCTTAATAGTTCTGAATAAAGAGAAAATAAATTGTAATTTCGAAAGCATTTTATTGCATTTCGGCAAAGTTTTTTATAGCTTTTGTCTTGTTATCAAAATGAATCTTTGTATTTGAAATTAGGAGCAAAATAATGAAAAAGTTTTTTATGTCACTTCTATGGGTACTTTTGTTTGTCGCATTAGGTTTTATGTATTTTTACCAAACAACCTTTGACGATCGCCTGAAAAATATGAACGTCCGTGCAAATACTATTGAAGAGAAATACCAGGGTTACACAGATGACCTGCATGATTTTGATGTTCGCCTTATTGGTCAAAGAAAACATATCAATCAGAACAGTCAACGTTTTATCAACCTAAAGGCTGAATTAAGTGATGTAAGAGATCAGCATTCAAGTGATATGTTCTACATCAATACACGAATTGATTCTTTGGGGTCAATTGTAGATGCTAACCAGGTATTGTTACGCAGTCGTATTAATGATGTAGATAAGAAGGTCTCTAACCTTCGTCGTACCGTTACACAGAATAACATCCGTGCCACACAGCAGCTACAAAACCTGAGCCGCGAAATTGAAAAATTACAGAATCAGTTTACTGAACTTGATACCACGGTTGTGAAGAAGAAAGTCAAAAGATAATAATTGACTGTAATCGAATAAATTGGCCGCTCCGAATTTCGGGGCGGTTTTTTTAT
>JAYEJI010000031.1:0-5154 GCA_034660515.1 Fidelibacterota bacterium | reverse complement strand
TTACATTTATAGATGAATTGGCGTGTTTTGGTATGGTCTGTTAATAAAACACTATTTACCACAGTTTACCGATTACTGTTTACTTTTCACAGGTATAAAAAAAGCTGTCAATTGACAGCTTTTTTTTATTTGTATAATAAATGAACTTGTTTAAGTCAATTTAGAATGCATAGCGAATAGAAATAGCAGCATCGCCCCATGAATCTGTCCAACCACCGAGTATATCAATACCTGGTTTATAGTCGAGTGATGCGGTTATTGGGAAATTAATAAGAGGTTTTAAATCATATTCTACACCAACAATTCCTGCAACACCTAGAGCAATATCATTACGATCCCAAAAAGATCCTGATGCCCAGTATCCAACATGTATACCACCACCAAAAAACCAGCTTAGTCCTTCAACTTCGCCGATTTGTAGAGGTTTATGCCATTCATATAAACCAGTAAGAATGATTCCTTTGTGATATGTTAAAAGGACTTCTGCTGCGTTACCTTCAGATAGAAAATATCTACCGGTAAAACCTGAATTGGGACCACCACGTAAACCTGCATCCATTTTTTTAGTATCCAATTCTTCTTGTGCAAATGTAAAGGATACAGCAAGTACAACGATCATGATGACAACTAAAAGTTTTTTCATCTTTTCTCCTTTTCCTGTGAGCCAGTTTAAATTCTTAACTTTATTGTGATAACGTAAACCATGCTTATGTTTATTCTACCTTCGCACGCTTAATTCATTATCCGCTACAATATATAAATCAATTGAATAAAAGTCATTAAAAAATATTAATATTTTACATACCAGTTGAAATGCTAAAATGATTGGCTTTTAGATATTGATTTTCTTACATTTCGCCATAAAAAAAGGTCTATGAATGAAAAAAATATTTTTACTGTTATTATTAATATCAATTGCATTTTCAGCCATCCCCGATGGCTACTATGATACAGCTTCGGGCTTATCCGGTACTGCCTTAAAAGCTACTTTGCATAGTATTATTGATGGGCATACAGAATATTCATATAGTTATTTATGGAGCGCTTTAATATATACGGATGAAGATCCGAATAATTCTTCAAATTTTATTCTAATATATACCGGCAGATCATTATCAAAAACTCAAGCCTATCCCTATTGGAATCGCGAACATTCCTGGCCAAAATCCCATGGCGATTTTGGTGATACTCCGCCTGCTGGCACAGATATGCATCATTTAAGACCTTGTGATGTCAGTGTGAATGGTGACAGAGGAAATAAAGACTTTGACAATGGCGGCACTGCTCATAGTGAAGCGATTGGTTGTTATTATGACAGCGATTCTTGGGAGCCGCGCGATGAAATCAAAGGCGATGTTGCCCGTATGATGTTCTATATGGAAGTCCGATATGAGGGTGACAGCGGTGAACCCGATCTTGAATTGGTTGATTATACAGGAACCAGTGGTCCAAATTTAGGCAAGCTTTCAACACTATTAGCCTGGCATATCCAGGATCCGGTCTCAGATTTTGAGCAAACAAGAAATGATCGTGTTTACGGTTATCAAAACAATCGCAATCCTTTTATCGATCATCCCGAATATGTATCCTATATTTGGGGCGGAGAAACCCCCGACGAATTGAGCGCACCCGTGGCAGCATTGGCCACGAATATCGATTCTACTTCTTTTACTGCAAATTGGTCTGCCGTATCAGCTGCAACAGGATATAAATTATATGTATCGGAGAATTCGGGCTTTACTTCATATCTATCGCAATACGGTCCTAAATTACTTACAGATACGTCAGAAACGGTTACGGAATTAACACCTGAAACCGATTATTATTATAAACTCAAAGCATTTGATGCCGATAGCGAAAGTGCTTTTTCAAATGTAATAACGGTACAAACCCTGGAAGATACCGGTTCCATTAATCCCCCGGATACGGGTGAAACCCATATCGAGACGTTTGCGAACTACACTGAAACCGGTTCATCCTATAATGATGGTTCATTTACCGGACAGGATGGATCGACCTGGATCTACGATCAGTGCCGGGGTGATATTCTGATAAACGATGAAACTCCTTGTCTCGGAAAGGGAAGAACACCAACTGCCTCCATTACATCCGGAACTATCAGCGGCGGTATGGCAACTTTAAGTTTTCAGTACAAGCAGGCATATTCGACGAATGTTAGTCTGGATGTCTTTGTGAATGATGTCAAAATGGCAACTCTCACATCTTCTGATGAAACAGGGTCGATAAAAGAAAGTGGAACGATCAATGTGAATATTAATGATGATGCGGTGATCAAATTTATTCAATCTTCCAGTGAATCGGGACAGGTCGCAATAGATAATGTAAGCTGGACTTCTTATCCTGTTTCTATTGAAGCTGTTATTCCTGAAACCTTCTATGTTGGCGAAGCATATCCTAATCCTTTCAATCCCAGCAGTACCTTGCCACTGGAATTGAACAGAGATGAATACATTAAGATCACTTTGTTGGATATTTTGGGAAATGAACATTCCAAACTATTT
The DNA here is from genome assembly GCA_034660515.1 of Fidelibacterota bacterium. Lineage (GTDB taxonomy): Bacteria > Fidelibacterota > Fidelibacteria > Fidelibacterales > Fidelibacteraceae > M50B103. Next base: position 2,632 of record JAYEJI010000031.1, on the reverse strand, counting down.
GAAGGTATCATGACAGCAGGGACTCACAAGATCAAAGTAGATGGCAAGGATCTTGCAACCGGAGTTTATCTTATTCGTATCCAAAATATGCATGGATCACTGATGAAAAAGGTATTATTGCTTAAATAAAGCGTTGAAAACAAACATAAATAGCTGTAATTTTAACGATTAATAAAATTAAAAGGATAAAAAATGCCTCATGTGAATATTACTCTTCCGGACGGAGCGGTCAAGTCTTATGACCGGGGTGTGACCCCGATGGATATTGCTTTATCCATCAGCGAAGGTTTAGCGCGCAATTGCGTTGTTGCCGAGGTCAATCACCGTTTGACAGATATGACTCACAAAATTGAGGAAGATGCGGAAATCCGTCTTATCACATGGAAAGATACTGAGGCACATGATGTCCTTTTGCATAGTACAGCCCATGTTATGGCTCAAGCAGTTCAGCGACTTTTCCCTGAAGTAAAGGTCACGATCGGACCGGCCATTGAAAATCGTTTTTATTATGATTTTGATACGGAAACACCTTTTACTGAAGATGATCTTGTTAAGATCGAAGAAGAGATGAAGAAGATCATTAAAGAAAATATCCCTGTATCCCGTCAGGAAATATCACGAAATGATGCCATTAAACTTTTCGATAAAATGGGCGAAAGTTATAAAGTCGAGATCATTTCTGAAATTCCCGAAGATGAAATTCTAAGCTTATATACTCAAGGCGGCTTTACAGATCTTTGCCGTGGCCCTCATATACCCTCTACCGGAAAGATCCCCGCTTTTAAACTTCTCAGTGTTGCAGGTGCTTACTGGCGCGGCGATGAAAAGAATAAAATGCTTTCCCGTATCTACGGAACTGCTTTCCCTTCAAAAAAGGAACTGAAAGCATATCTGGAACTTATGGAAGAAGCCAGGAAACGCGATCACCGCAAATTGGGAAAAGAACTGGATCTTTTTGAAATTTCCGATACGGTTGGCCAGGGATTGTCCCTATGGTACCCCAAAGGTGCCACGATGCGTAAGTTGATCGAAGATTATTGGCATAAGGAACACCGTGATCGCGGATACGATATTATCCAAACACCCCATATCGGCAAAGCCGAACTTTGGGAAACATCAGGTCACTTGAGCTTTTACAAAGATTTCATGTATCCTGTTATGTCGGTGGAAAATCAGGATTACTACCTGAAACCAATGAACTGTCCCTTTCATATTATGGTCTATAAACGCCATCAGACATCGTATCGCGATCTTCCATTACGTTACGCTGAATTAGGAACGGTATATCGCCATGAAATGTCAGGTGTACTCCATGGCTTGATGCGAGTAAGGGGATTTACCCAGGATGATGCGCATATTTTTTGCACACCCGATCAGTTGAATGATGAAATTGAAAAATTATTGCAATTTTCATTTGATTTTCTGAAAGCCTTTGGGTTTGAAGAATACGAACTCTATTTATCAACCAAACCGGAAGAAAAATTCGTCGGCGAACCTGCACTTTGGGAAAAAGCTCAAGAATCTCTACACAAATCCATGGAAAAAATGAATATCGATTATAAAGTTGATGAGGGTGGGGGAGCCTTTTATGGTCCAAAGATCGATATCAAGATAAAAGATGCCATCGGCCGTCTCTGGCAATGTACGACCATTCAATTTGATTTCAACTTACCCGAACGTTTTGATATGACCTATACCGGCTCCGATGGTGAAGCACATCGTCCCTTTGTGATCCACCGTGCCATTATGGGCTCACTTGAGCGTTTTATTGGTGTATTGATCGAACATACTGCCGGTAAATTTCCTCTTTGGTATGCCCCTGTACAGCTAAAAGTCATTCCTGTTTCTGAAAAATACAATGAAGCAGCAGACAAGATCGCTTTTCAAGTTCGTGAAGCCGGATTAAGGGCTGAAATGGATGCGCGGAATGAGCGTGTTGGATATAAGATCCGAGATGCAGAAACGCTGAAAATCCCATATATGATCGTGGTCGGTCAGCAGGAAGAAGAGAACGAAATGCTGAAGTTAAGACATCAGGGTGGAAAAGAACTGGCGCCTATGCCAATCAAAGACATGATCAACTTATTGAAGGAACAGGAAAATAGCCGGGAATAATGCTATTGTAATAATTGTTCCATTCAGATATTAGTCCGGAAATAAAATGAAATGAATATGAATAATTTTTCATTTCATGAATTACAACCGTTCATTTTGTAGTTAGAGAAGGGATATTATGGAAAACTACGGGAGTTTCAAATTTGTAGACAACAAGGTCATCCTGCGCATAAAGGACAGAATATGTGAAACACCTGAAGAATTACTTACAAGTTCCTTGTTCTTGGATGTTGTTAAACGATATATCAAAGATCTTAAAAGAAAAGAAGCAAGCCTCTTAACCGTATTTGGGAAAAAATATTCAGATATTGATGAAAATGACATTCTGAAACTAATTGAAGTGTTCAATGTCCTTGAAAAAATGGAACTTGTTTCACTTCCAAAATTAGTAGATGATGTTGAAAGTTTTATAAAAGATCCTTATTTGCTTAAGGAATTCGTTGAAGGTCTATACAACTATTGGCGTACCTTCGAGCGTTTTATTATTTGCGATTCAAACTCAAATCCTTTATATAAG
>JAYEJI010000030.1:0-19048 GCA_034660515.1 Fidelibacterota bacterium | reverse complement strand
CCCACACCCCAAACCCCACACCACAAACCCCACACCACAAACCCCACACCACATACCCTAAACCTCTCTTCCAACTTCTAAGCAAAAAGAGTTTGTAAACCTATTTTGAATTTGGTATTATTACGACTGTTCAATGCCCCTGTAGCTCAGACGGATAGAGCGCAGGTTTCCTAAACCTGAGGTCGCCCGTTCGAATCGGGTCGGGGGTACGAAAAAAAGCAATGTAAACGAAAGGTAAAAAATGACACAGAAGCACATGACTAAAAAAGAACTCAATGAAGACCCGTTTTTCGAAGAAGTAGCCCATATTGTTGATTTTTTCAGAAAACATCAAATATTATTGATCACGATCGTTGTCGTACTTGCTTTAGCTTTTGCCGGATTTTTCGGTGGGAAGGTCCTTGTAAAGCAACAAAATGAAAACGCTTCAGGTTACTTTGGTATTGCTATGGATTATTATAGTAAAAACCAATTACTGGAAGCTGAAGATCAATTCATGTTGGTTGCCGAACAATATAAACGCAATGACTGGGGTAAACGTTCATATTATTATTTGGGACTTGTATCCCGTGGTTTAATGAAGAGTGAAGAAGAGTCCCTGGAATATTTTGAAACCTTTGTGAACTCTGAATTGAATGATCCGGCTCTTAATGCCAGTGCCTATCAGCTGATCGGAACATATTATTATCGCAATGGCGATCTGCTCACAGCCGGAGAGAATTATTTAAATGCAGCAAAAAATACTTTAGTTAAGACGGAGAAAATTAACTTGTCTATTCGAGCAGGTGAGGCATTTATTGATGCCGGAAATAGTAAAAAATTAGATTCTGTTGTAAAATACCTCAGTAGTCTTGAATTAAATAAAGTTGAAAGAACACGTGTTGATGTTTTAGCAATGCGTTAAAACCCGGTTCAAAGAATAAACAAAGAAGAGTGCGTCGCACTCTTCTTTGTTTTTAAGAGTCAAATAAATTATAATAATGGTCACAAAAATATATACCAGGGTGTATGATCGTTGTATACATATAAAACTCCCGTTCAATTACCTGTCAATATTTATATTATTGTGAATAAAAAAACCTTGCACAAACTTAAGTATATACATATATTAGGCGCGAAAGTGGGATTATTCCCACTTTTCGTTTTTGAGGACATTGAAAAATGAAAGAAATACAAAAGCTTATTACAGACATCGTGGAAGCATCAGGTATCTTTATTGAGGACATCAAAATGTCCGATACGGGTGGTACTATTAAGGTTATTTGTGATACAGAAAAAGGAATTTCATCTTCAGAACTTGTCAAGGTCACCCGTAAGATCTTAAATGATACTGAATATGATGAAAAATATGCACTTAGCTTTCGGCTTGAAGTATCATCCCCAGGCCTGGATATGCCGCTGACCAAGGTGCATCACTTTAAAAAGAATATCGGTCATGATATTGATCTGGAGCATAACAGTGAAGAATATAAGGTTCCTTTAAAAGGAACGATCAAGGATGTCGATGATGATGCCTTGAGTCTTATAGTTAAAATAAAAAAAGAAAATACGACCATCCGGATACCTATGAAAAATGTGATATCCGCTATGGTGCGCTTAAAATGGTAAATAGGAGATAGACAATTGGATAGTAAACATCTTATTGAAGCATTTGCTAGCCTTGCTAAAGAAAAAGGTATCAACCGCTCAGAAGTCGGTGAGATCATCGTAAAGGTATTTGATACCATTATAAAAAAACAGTACGGTGAAGTAGATAACTTTGACGTTATCGTCAATCCGGACAAGGGTGAGATCGAGATATATCAGGAATTGACCGTTGTTGCCGATGAAGAGATTGATGATGAAGTCGTAGAGATCCCCATTTCCGAAGCAGCTAAACTGCCTGATGTAGATGATCCCGAAATAGGTGAGATCATTGTTAAGGTCATTGATCCTGAAATATTTGGACGTCGGATGATCTCTGCAGCAAAACAGGTACTCGGACAGAAGATCCGCGAAGTTGAACGCAACCAGGTATTTGAAGAATATCAAAATCGTGTTGGTGAGATCATTATGGGTAACATTCATCAGATCCGCCGCAATGATGCCGTTTATGTGAATATTGATAAAACTGAATTGAAAATGCCCCGTCAGGAACAGATTCCGACTGAACATTACTATCGCGGTGATACGATCAAAGCGATCATTAAGGAAGTCAAGATGACGACCCGCGGTCCCGAGATCATTATCACTCGTGCCGATGATTCATTTTTGCGTCGTTTATTCGAACTGGAAGTTCCTGAGATCTTTGATAATATTGTTGAGATCCGCTCAATTGCCCGTGTACCGGGTAAACGCTCTAAGATCATCGTTGAATCCAATGATAAACGTATTGATGCTGTTGGAGCTTGTGTAGGTATCAAAGGTAGCCGTATCAAAGCCATTGTAAAAGAATTGAGTGGTGAAAATATTGATATTATCAATTATAGTACAGAATCTGAATTACTTATTTCCCGTGCACTTTCACCGGCCAAACCACTCTTCCTTGAGATCGATGAAGAACGTCGTACGGTTCTTGCTGTCTTTGATGATGACGAGATCGCAACAGCAATCGGTTCAAGCGGTATCAACATTAATCTTGCCGGACGAGTAACAGGCTATGAGATCGATGCGATCCGTCAATCCGAATATAATCGTTTTGAAGGTGATGATATTTACATTGAAGATATTAAGGGTATATCATCAGCTCAGATCCATGCATTATCGGATGCTGATATTGAAACGGCAGCTGATTTCTTAAATGCTGATCCGGGTGATCTGCTTGAGATCAAGGGTATTGGTGAAAAGACTTTCGAAAAGATCGAAAAATTGATCAACGATATCGTTGAAGAAAAGCGTAGTTCAGATGCTGAACTTGATATTGATCATAATACTGAAGATGAAGAAGTAGCGTCTGAAGACGTGAATGAATAATTGAATTAGGAGTCGTGCATGACAGCTTTTGCTGACAAACCGGTAAAAATATTCCAGCTTGCGAAGCAATTAAATACTTCGCATAAAGACATTATCGAGTATCTGAAATCCAAGGATATTGCTGCATCGCTGAATAAAGCGTTGGAACCTGAGAGCCTTGCGATCGTATTGGAGCATTTTGCCGAAGATATAAAAAAAGCGGACAACCTTTTGCTTCAGCGTGAACAGAAGCGCATGGACGAAGAAGATCGTCGCAAATTCCGTGAACAAGAAAAAATTGGTGAAGAAGCTGCACGCAAGAAAGTTGAAGAAATGGTTTTGGATTCATTGAAAGACAAACCCAAGCCACCTCCTCCAGCACCGGAACCTGTTAAGGTCGTGAAGAAGGAAAGCGTTGACAGTACTTATCTTGAAAAGAAGACTCTTGATAAAGAAAAAGAGATCAAACAAAAAGCAGTTGAAGAATCAAAGAGATCAAAAGAACAAAATATAGAACGCCAGAAAGCGGAAAAAGAAGCTGCTGAACAGCTGAAAAAAGAGCAAGCCGATAAAAGCAAAGACGACAGCAAAAAGAAAAAAGAAAAAGGCAAGAAACCGGATGATCACCAGTATGAAAATAAACTGGAAAAACTGAAAGCCCGCCATAAACATGCTACGAAGCGCATTCAGGTTTCAGAAATGGAATCTCGCTTGGATAAATTCCGTCAATCGAAGAATATTGATGATCTTGAAACCGGAACTGCAAAACCAGTTGTATCCAAACGTCGTAATAAGAAGAGAAAGGTAGTGGATCAGAATGAAGTAAACAAATCTATCCAGGCTACACTTGCTTCTATGGGTTCTAAGTCTAAAAAGAAAAAATATAAAACTCGCCAGGCTGAGACCGATGAAGAAATTCTTGATGATGGTATCATTGAGATCACAGAATTCATCTCGGTTGATGAATTGGCAAAGCATTTAAATGTAACGGCAGTCGATATTATTGGTAAATGTCTCAGCATGGGTTTGATGGTAACCATCAATCAACGCTTGGATTGGGACACTATTGAATTGCTTGCCGCCGAATATGAAGTAGAAGTAAGCAAACTTAACGAATACACTGAAGAGATCATTGAAGAAGATGACGATGATTTCGAAGGCGAATTAAGCGAACGTCCTCCGATCGTTACAGTGATGGGTCATGTTGATCATGGTAAAACATCAATTCTTGATTATATCCGTAAAGCACAGGTTGTGGAAGGGGAGTCAGGTGGTATTACTCAGCATATTGGTGCTTACAGCATAAAGACAAGTAGTGGAAAACAAATTACTTTCCTTGATACTCCGGGTCACGAAGCTTTTACGGCTATGCGGGCACGTGGAGCACAAGTTACTGATATTGTTATAGTTGTCGTTGCCGCTGATGACGGTGTCATGCCACAGACCAAGGAAGCTATTAACCACGCACAAGCTGCCGGGGTACCGATGATCATCGCGATCAATAAAATGGATAAACCCGACATCGATCCTGAACGTGTTATTCGCGAATTATCTGAGATGAATATATTGGTCGAAGATTGGGGAGGTTCTGTACAATCTGTAAAAGTCTCTGCAAAGACCGGTTTAAATATGGATGCTTTGCTTGATGCTGTTTTGCTGGAAGCTGAGATACTCGAATTAAAATCAACATCTGAGGGCGAATCCCGTGGTATCGTAATTGAATCACAGTTGGATAAGGGCTTGGGTGCTATTGCGACTGTATTGATCAATCGCGGTACTCTGAGAATAGGGGATGCATTTATCTCCGGCCGCTTTGCCGGTCGTGTTCGTGCCATGATGAATGAGTACGGTGAACGGATCAAGGAAGCTTTACCCGCTGATCCTATACAAATACAGGGATTTGATTCAGTCCCGCAAGCCGGTGACCGTTTTATCGTTATGGACGACGAAAAGGAAGCCCGCCGAATTGCAAACGAACGCCAGATCATTCATCGTGAACAGGAATTCCGCGCACAATCATTGCAAACCCTGGATGAGATCGGACGCCAAATCGCTGAAGGCCGTACACGAGAACTTGCTGTTATCATTAAAGGTGATATGGACGGTTCCATTGAAGCACTGGCTGATTCATTTATGAAATTATCTACCAAAGAAGTAGCTGTAAATGTGCTCCACCGTGGTATCGGTATGATCAATGAATCAGATATCAACCTGGCATCTGCATCAAGAGCCGTTATTTTTGGTTTCCATGTTAATGCTACAGGTAAAGCTTTAGATCGAGCTAAAGAGCTTACTGTTGAGATCCGAAATTATACGGTTATCTATGATGCGGTTGAAGATGTACGCCTTGCTCTTGAAGGTTTATTGGAACCCGATAAAGTTCAGGAAATTCTTGGTGATGCGGAAGTTCGCCAGTTGATCAAGATATCTAAGGTGGGTGTAGTTGCAGGTTCAATTGTAACCAGTGGTACCATGAAACGAAATACGACGATCCGTATCCTTAGGGACGGTGAAGAAATATTTAAAGGTTATTTATCATCCATTAAGAGATTTAAGGATGATGTGAAAGAAGTTAAAGAAGGTTTTGAATGTGGTATTTACATTGACTCCTTCACAGATTTCAAAGAAGGCGATATTGTTGAAAGCTATATGGAAAAAGCGGTAAAACGTAAATTAGAGGCTTAAGACTATGATATCACGTTCAGAAAGATTGGCAAAAGAGATTCGCCACGCTGTGGCGGAACTGCTGATCCACTCGGCACCTGAAGATTGCAATGAGGCGATGCTGACGGTTTCACATGTGGAACTGACACGGGATCTAAAAGAAGCAAGGATCTTTGTGTCGGTCTATCCACCGGATGAAGCACTGCGTCAGCGATGTCTCAAGGCCCTGATCGAAATCAAAGGACGGATCCGTCTGGAGATAGGGAATAAGGTCATTATGCGCTATGTGCCGAAAATTAGATTGTTTATTGACGATAGTTTGGATAATGTTGAAAACATTAACATATTATTGCGAGATATCTGAGGATGGTACTGTGCTGGGAATGACCGTTCCTTTGCACAAGCCCATTGACTGGACATCCTTTGATGTCGTGAATAAATGCCGGTATGCCACGGGCTTTAAGAAAGTCGGACATGCCGGAACCCTTGATCCTTTCGCGGAGGGAGTACTTATTTTGGGTTTTGGAAAGCATACTAAATTGCTGGATGAACACAAACATAAGGACAAAGTATACCGCGTTGACATAGAGCTTGGCAAAGAGACCGATACTCTGGATGGAACCGGTCAGATCCTGAAAAGCACTAAAGAGGTTTCGCCACCGGCTTTAGATGACATTCAGGCTGTTTTGCCGAAATTTACGGGTGAGATCACCCAGATTCCGCCGATGTATTCGGCCAAAAAGGTAAAGGGAAAACGCCTTTATACTTTGGCAAGAGCCGGCAAGATCATTGAAAGAGACCCTATTCGTGTCCGTATTAACGCTATTGATATTCTCGAATATGAGTGGCCAAGATTGACTTGTAGGGTAAGTTGCAGTACCGGAACCTATATTCGTACCCTTGCGGCGGATATCGGCTCTGCTCTTGGATGCGGCGCTTATGCGAATGCACTGGTCCGTGAGCAAGTCGGAGATATCACATTGGACGAATGTTACACAATAGAAGCATTTATTGAAGCATGGAAATCTATAGTACACTTGACAAAATAGAGCATAGACCTCCTGTAGTATTGGCTATTGGTTCATTTGACGGACTGCATCAGGGGCATCGGAAGATATTAGAAAAAGTCCGCGAAGAAGCGAACCGTCGCGGTGTGAAAAGTATGATCATTACCTTCGCACCAACGCCGCGAGAGGTGTTTAGCGGATTAAAAGAGATCGCTCTGATGAAACCCGAAGAAAAAACCGATGCTATTCATGCGATGGGCATTGATCTGATATGTATGAAACACTTTGATCTTGAGTTCGCAAAGATTAGCCCCGATGATTTTCTTAAACGTTTATTGACATATCTCGACCTGAAGGCTATTGTAGCCGGTCCCGACCATTCTATAGGAAAAAAAGAAGCAGGTGGGATCGAGTATTTGCAAGAAGCAGGGAGAATGTATGATTTTGATCTGATCGTTGTGCCAAAAGCACAATACAAAGGACAAGAGATCAGCTCTCAGCTTATTCGTAAAACGCTTAAAACAGGCCATATTGACGATGTAGATGCCATGTTGGGCTATTCGTATCGGATATCAGGTACGGTGGTACCCGGTTTACAACGGGGACGTACACTGGGATATCCGACTTTGAATATCAAACCGGACCTTGTATCCTGTATGATCCCGGCTTATGGAGTTTACTGTGTGTCTGTCCGTTTAGATGACAAGGACATGCCTGCGATCTGTAATATTGGTGTACGTCCAACCTTTAATGAGAATGAACTTTCAATGGAAGTGCATGTCTTTGATGTGGATCTGGAACATCAATACGGGAAATCAGTTGAGATAAAATTTATAAATTATGTCCGTGAAGAACGGAAGTTTGATAGTAAAGAAGCTCTGATAGAGCAAATAAAAAAAGACATTGAAGAATGTAAAACATATTGACGGAGGAAAAATGTCAACTTTAAGTAAAAATGAGATCGCAGAGATCGTAAAGAAATTTGGAAAAAATGAACAAGATACCGGTGCTCCTGAAGTACAGGTCGCTATTTTAACACAGCGTATTAAAGACCTTACCGAGCATGCAAAACAGCACAAAAAAGACCATCATAACCGTCGCGGTTTATCCAAAATGATTGGTCAGCGTCGCCGTTTACTTCGTTACATCCAGAAGGATGATTACAACCGTTATCTTGACCTGATTAAAGTATTAGGATTAAGAAAATAGTATAAATTTGACAGCAGGATTGAAGTTGCTGTTGAGAGGAGTTAATTTTGATTAACAAAGAAAAAACAATAGCTGGCAAATTGATCAGCTTGGAAACAGGTCGTATTGCTAAACAAGCAGATGGCGCTGTTCTGGCACGCGTTGGTGATACCATGGTATTGGCTACCGTTGTTGCAAGTAAGCAAATGCGTGAAGGCGCGGATTTTGTTCCATTATCCGTTGAATTTCGCGAAAAATTTTATTCCAGTGGTAAGATCCCGGGTGGGTTTTTACGACGAGAAGCCAGACTGTCTGACCGGGAAATTTTAAGTTCTCGGGTTATTGACCGTCAGATTCGCCCGCTTTTACCAAAAAATTGGTATTATGAAACACAGGTTATTGTAAACGTATTATCCTATGATGGCGAAAATCAACCGGATATGTTGGGCACAGTTGCTGCTTCGGCTGCTCTTAGTATTTCTAATATACCCTTTGAAGGACCTATCGCATCGGTACGTGCTGCACGTATCGACGGAGAGTATGTCATTAATCCCACATATTCACAGTTTGAAGAGACTGACTTAGAAGTTGTTGTCGCCGGTTCTAAGGATTCGATCGTTATGGTCGAAGGCGAAACGAAAGAAATTTCTGAAGATGATTTCTTGGGTGCAGTTAAAGTATCACATGAAGCAATTGTTGAATTTATTGCAATGCAAGATGAATTAGTTGCTGAGATCAAACCGGAAAAACGCGAAAAGCCGCCGGTTGAAGAAGATGAAGCATTCGGTGCTGCCGTTGTTAAGATGGTCGGCAAGAAAATGGATGATATTCTTTCCATTACTATGAAACAAGAACGTGGTGCAGCTGAAGACGCGCTTGTTGCTGAGATCGTCGAAGCTCTTGAAGAAGAGTATCCGGAATGTGAAGACGATGTAAAGAACATCGTTCATGATATTCATAAAGAAGAAATTCGTAAGAAGATCCTGAAAAAGGGTATTCGTGTTGATGGTAGAAAAACAAATGAGATCCGTAAGATCACTTCAGAAGTTTCTGTCCTGCCACGTGTACATGGATCTTCATTATTTACCCGCGGTGAAACCCAGGCATTGGTAGTAACAACCTTGGGATCATCACGTGATGCTCAATTATTAGATAGCATTAATGGTAAAGAAGATAAAGTCTATATGTTGCAATACAATTTCCCGCCTTTTTCAACCGGTGAAGCTCGCATGATCCGTGGCGTTAGCCGTCGTGAAGTTGGTCATGGAAACCTGGCAGAACGTTCATTAAAACCGGTGTTACCAAGTGCTGAAGACTTCCCATATACTATCCGTATCGTTAGTGATATTATGGAATCGAATGGCTCATCGTCAATGGCATCAGTTTGTGGTGCTTGTCTATCACTTATGGATGCAGGTGTACCGGTTAAGAAAATGGTTTCAGGTATTGCTATGGGATTGATCACAGACGGCAAGAAACACGCTGTCCTGTCTGATATTCTTGGAGAAGAAGATCATTACGGTGATATGGATTTCAAGGTAACAGGTACAGAAGACGGTATTACCGCTATTCAGATGGACCTGAAGATCCAGGGATTATCCTTTGATCTGATGAAAACAGCTTTGGAACAAGCTAAAGAAGGTCGTCTTCATATCATGAATGAAATGAAGAAAGGCTTGGATGCTCCTCGCGCTGAATTAAGTAAATGGGCACCTCGCATGACTTCTATGAAGATCGATACTGAAAAGATCGGTGCGGTGATCGGCCCGAGCGGTAAAGTTATCAAAGAGATCATTGCCAAGACCGGTGTTGAAATGGATATTGATCAGGAAGGAACTGTCAAGATCTTTACCATGGATGCCGCTGCAGCTAAAGAAGCTGAAGATTGGGTTAAAGCATTGGTTGCCGAACCTGAAGTTGGCAAGATATACGATGCCCGTATTACCCGTTTGATGGACTTTGGTGCTTTTGCGGAATTTATGCCCGGTAAAGAAGGCTTGATCCATATCAGTGAAATGGCTTGGGGCAGAACCAATGCTGTTACCGATGTTGTGAAATTGGATGATGCCATACAGGTTAAACTGTTCGAAGTTGATAGTCAGGGTCGTATGAACCTGAGTATTAAACGGACTACCAAACCTCCTGAAGGTTATGTGGAACCTGAACGCAAGCCGCGTCCTGACAAAAGACCTAATAACTATTCACGGGATCGTCGCAATAATCACAATCGGAATTAATGCAATTACCCTATAATAAAACCGTTTTAAATAATGGAATAACTACACTGACCCGATCGGTCGATTCTCTTCGATCGGTTGCGGTCGGTGTTTTCATTCAAGCAGGATCCTCTGATGAGAATCCGCATAATAACGGTATTGCGCATTTTCTTGAACATATGTCCTTTAAACGGACTAAAACAAGAAATGCATATGATATTGTTGAGGATATTGAATCACGAGGCGGTCATATCAATGCCTATACATCTCGTGAATTGACAGCTTATTATGCAAGAGTGCTGGACAGTGAGCTTGACATGGCACTTGATGTACTTTGTGATATTGTAAGGAATTCAACATATCCAAAAGATGAGATCGAGCGCGAAAAATCTGTTGTTATTGAAGAGATCCGTGATTCTCTTGATACACCGCAGGATATCGCTAACGATGCATTTATGGATCAAATGTTCCCGAAACATCCCTATGGCTATCCTATAATGGGTTCGGTCGAGACTGTTTCTTCTTTTTCGATCGATACTATAAGTGATTTTATTAAGAATCAATATACTTCTTACCGTATCACTATTGTTGCCGTTGGTGCAATAGATCACAAAAAAGTTGTAAAACAGGTTGAGAAACACTTGGGTGATTATAAAACAATTAATCATGCTCGTGAAGAATTCCAACTCTTTGATCCTGTAGAGAAAGAGAAGATACTTTCAAGGGATATTGCTCAATCTCATTTGCTCATTGGTCGAAGGGCATTAGGATATAATGATAAACGCAGGATCACCTATGCCATCCTGAATTCTATTCTCAGTGCCGGCATGACATCTCGTTTATTTCACAATATCCGTGAAAAATACGGTTTTGCTTATACGATCTATTCTTTCATAGATGCTTTCAAAAGCACCGGGTTATTCGGTGTTTATATTGCAACTGACTTAAAACATGTTGATAGAGTGAAAGAATTGATCTGGAAAGAATTCATCAAATTAAAAACCGAAAGTATTTCAAAACAGGAATTGGATAAAGTAAAAGCCCAGAGCAAAGGATCTTTGGTAATGGGTCTTGAAAGTATGTACAATCAAATGGAACGCATGGTCCAACAGCATATACGTTACAATAAGATCGTCAGTATTGATGAATCTTTGAAAAAGATCGAAGCGATTACCCCGAAAGATATTCAAGATCTTTCAAATGAACTTTTCGATGAATCGCTATATCACACCTTATTGTTAAAACCGAATGGAAAATAAGTGGAATACCCGGTACTGGCATATCATAAAATAACAAAGCAATGGGAGATCTCATTCACCATGCTTTATCCTCGTCATTTTGAACGCCAGATGCGTTTTCTTGCAAGAAAAGGTTATGTGGGAAAGAGCCTTCGGGAATACATGTCAGACCCCAGAGATAATTATTTTGTTCTGACCTTTGATGATGCCTACGAAAGCGTTTATGAAAATGCCTTTCCGCTTTTAAAAGAACTTGATTTTTCCGCTACTGTTTTTGTTTTGACAAATTATATCGGTAAAGATAATACCTGGGATTTTACTCCCGGGAACATATATTCCCGCCATATGGATGCCGATCAATTAAAGACCTTACATAAAGAAGGTTGGGAAGTGGCTTCACATGGGGAAAATCATCGGGCAATGACCGGTAGGCACCCCGAGTCGGTTGCTCATGAATTGAAACATTCCGCTGATGTGATATCCTCTCTGATCGAAGATGATGTTCAAACCTTTTGTTTTCCTTTCGGGGTCTACAATGCCGGTGTCGTTGCAGCCGCTAAAGCAAGCGGATATAAATACCTTGTCGGATTCACCGGTCCTTCACGCTACGATGTGATCTCTCGCTCAGCCGTTTATCGTGTAGTTGATGATCGTTATTCTGTCTTACGCAAGGTCCGGAGACGTTCCATAGGTGTATTCTTTGAGACGCTCAAAGAAGGAATATTCCACTCATTTGCTTTGTTATCGAGACTAAATCAACGTCTTAAAAAATCCAGATAAACCACTTATAAATATATCAAAAAATGCTTGATTATTAGGCACTTATCAGTGTATGTTTAAGTAATAATATTTAATAGGTGATTCGATGAAATACAAAGGTATCAAGAAATTATATTACTCGATCAGTGAAATAAGCGAAATGCTTGGGATCAAGCAATCTGTGATCAGATATTGGGAATCGGAATTCAAAGAATTGCACCCCCAGAAGAACCGTGCCGGGAATCGTATTTATAAAAAAGATGATATTTCGATCTTGCGTATGATCCATCATTATGTTCATGAAAAACATTTATCTATTCATGAAGCAAATGAAGTGATCCTTGATCTGAAAAAAGAGGGCTTATATAAACGGAAACTTGCTGAATTGAGTAAAATAGAACCCGTACCTGTAGAAACCAAAAAAGAAGTAATTGAAACTGTTCAAGTGGAAGAACAAACCTCTGAACTTGAAACTGTCGAAGTTCAAACTCCCGAACCTGAAGCTAAGAAGGAAAAGGAAGAAGAATCGAAATTCGAGATCGTTACACCTACTCAAGAGACTTTCATCTATCCTTTAGATGAATCCAGGAAAGAGGCGCCTATTGAAAAAGAAACCACCCCGGAAGAAATTATAGAACCAGAGCCTGACACTCCTCAAATTTTTGAAGAACCGGCCATTACTGAAGATATAGTCCAAACGGAACCCGAAAAAATAATTGAACCAGAATCGCTGCCAGATGAAGAACCCGAAGAAGAAGTAGTTGTACTAAAGGAAGAGGCTAAACAAAGCGATCCTGAGCTTAAAGAGCTTTTAAGAAAGATATCCGGGAATATTCGGGATATTATTGATATATTGAATGAATGATGTCTCTCATCAAATGAATTTAAAAAGCATAAAAAATGTACGGAACGGTTTTAAACCGTTCCGTACTTATATTTGCAAGAGGAACTTTCAACAAGCAACTTCTTAAAAGTGTTGCAAGGGCATTGGAAATAGATTAAATTATCCTGCTTTTTCGGAGCGTAGCGCAGCCCGGTAGCGCACTTGAATGGGGTTCAAGGGGTCGCAGGTTCAAATCCTGTCGCTCCGACAGTAAAATAAAACAGGAGAAATAAACAATCTCCTGTTTTATTTTTGTGCTAGATTATTTATATTTTTGCAACAAAACTAAAAAGGCTGGTGATATATGTTGAATGACAAGAGTATAAAAAGAGAACTTAAACGGAAATATTTATTTTCATTCATCTTGTTGATCTTTTTAAGTTTCCCATTGTTTGCCGTATCGGAATTACAAGGACTGGTAATACTTGGCACGGACTGGGGATACGAACAGGGAACTGAAGCCCGGCAGAACGCATTACGAAAGATCATCAGTAATGCAAAAGAGCAAAATTATAATGCGATCTATTTTCAAGTCCGGGAAGCAGGGGAGAGTTTTTATCCTTCTGTAAACGGCTCCTGGAGTACCTTGTTCAATGAAACAGATCCCGGTTTCGATCCCTTGCAATTTGCTATAAATGAAGCACATCGATTGGGTTTACATCTTTACGCCCAGTTTGACGTATTAAGTGCCTACAGCCTTGTGAATAGACCCAAATCAACTGATCACCTTTATATGAAAAAGGGTAAAATATGGATAGTTGCGGACGATTCCTTTAATCCCATTTCCGAGAATGCCACCTACTTTCTTGATCCTTCGAATCCTCAGGTCATTTCCTACTTAAAAGAACAAGTAAATGAGCTTGTTACAAATTATTCGCTGGATGGTATACATTTTACGCACTTGTATTATCCGGGAAATATGATCACCAAGACCCAGGCATTTATTAAACAACATCAGGATATTCATACCTTCTCGCATCTTGATATGAATGCTTATGCGCAAGCTGTACTGACTTCTTGCCTTGAAGCCCTAACGACTGAAATAAAGCTTCTTAAACCTTATCTGTTGCTTTCAGCGGAAACGCAGCCCTTATTGAAGGATACAAAAGGTATTAAGAATATGGAAGCCGCCGATACCTATTATATGCAAACAGGTATCAAGTGGTTGGAAAAAGGATTGATCGATGTGCTGGTCCCTCGTCTTCATGCCCGGAGTAAATCATTTAATTCACTTTTTAATCTGTATTTTAATGCAAGTGAATTAAGAGATTATATTATTCCTTCTTTGAGAGGAGATATTGAAAATTATCGTGAAATTGATCTGAAAAAAGAATTGGAACACGTTCATAAAAATGAAGCAAAAGGAGCGATCATTTACTCTGCAGAAGAGGCTTTAAAAGGAAAAATGATCTTTAGAGAGAAAGCGGACTTACCCTATTTGGCTCGAACACATACAGCCAGTAAAGTGATAGAATTGGATCTTTCTCAAATGAACGTTCCAAACGATATCGTTTATACAGAACATGATGCAGGATTCCATTTTGTGGATCAATATAATAATTTGACACTTGTATGTACCGAAATACCTCGATATATGAAACTTCAGACAATGCAAGAAAAGATGCGTTTTCAAACCCGTGAATGGGTCGTTCCGATACGTTATGATGTTGTTTCGATAAATAAAGTTAAAAGACCCGATCAGTTTATCGAGTTGCGCAAAGCTCCTGAATTTATGACACCCGATTCCAGTTTTGCATTTTTATACAAAGCAAGTGTGGGCGATACAAGAATTAACGGTGAATCCATTGAAGCATACAGCAATACGCACATTTTCTTCAAAGAGATAGCTTTTAAACCTTTGGGCCAACTTACGCGGATCAGAGGATCTGTCAGTTCAAGAAACGAAACAATCTTCTATGAAGATATATATTTTGGGAATATGCCGGATACAACAACCAAACATGCGGTCGTTATGGAATCCGTTAGCCCCCGGGATACGGTCATATTGCCACCGGATGATATCTTGAGGCTGACCTTTACTTCCATGCTGACTGATGAGATGGATACTATCCTGCTTTACGCAAATGGCAAGCCCTTGCCATTGTACTTCAACGGAAAGCGATATGTGGGAGAGGTTCCCTGTAGAATGTTCGCATCTTCTGCTGTAGTATACTTACAGGTGGCCGCAAGGGATATTCGTGGAGAAAATTATTCATATAATCTTCCTTTGACCTTATTTATTCAAGATGACTATAAATTCCCCGTTATTGAGAGCATTGTCGATTTTGCTCAGGTAAGCTACTCTTTAGGTGAAGTCCGTTTGGGTGGTCCCTACATACAGGAATATCCTAAAGGGGTACGTTTCACTACAAGCGGTAAATTTGGAAAAAGTTACCGAGTTCAACTCAGCAAAACGGATGTGGGTTATATTCCCGAAAATGAGGTGAGGGTATTGCCTGCAGGCACGCCAAAACCGCAATTCAATATTACGACCATGAGCATTAAACCCGATACACTTGCAGATATTCTTAGTATTCCTTGGCCGGAACCCGTGCCTTATACCATAGTTCCGCAACCGGAACAAGATCGTATACGGATCACGCTCTATGGCGTACATTCCAGCAGTACCTGGATCGCTCACCGGGAAGGTTTGCAGGTAGTCGATCATATTTCCTGGGAACAGCGGGATTCGGAGATCTATGATATTTATGTTCACCTGAAGGATAGCAATATCTGGGGATATGATCTTGAACAAAATGACAAGCATCTGTCTTTTTCGGTAAAATACCCACCCTTGAGAAATAATATTCGCATCGCGGTCGAAGCCGGGCACGGTGGGGAATGGAATTGGGGAGCTGTAGGTTTGTCCGGACTTAAAGAAAAAGATGTTAACCGCGATACCGCTGATAAAGTCAGAGACATGTTGATCGAAATGGGTTATGATGTCGTTGAGATCCGTCCCGAAGATACTGCTCCAAAACTGAGAGAACGCTGGCTTCTAACTGACTCGCTGGATGCTGATATTTTCATCTCTATTCATGCCAATGCTGCGAATGGAGGTTATTTGCGTATAGCTGGAACCAGTACCTATTACCATAATCCTTTCTGGCGTGACTATGCCGAATTAGGATATGATAAGCTTCGTGAGCTCGATCTTAAAGAATTCGGTACGGTCGGATCATTCAATTACATGATGTGTCGCATGACACAACGCCCATCCATGCTGGTCGAACAGGCATTTATGACCCATGCTGAAGATGAAAACAAACTTGCAGATCCCGAATTTCGCACAGAAATAGCCCGGAAGATCGCAGAAACGATCAATGAATATATTAATGATAAACTATCACGTTAAACGTAAGACCCTCCTACGCTGAAGCTACGGATGGGCAGGCGTGAGACGTAAAACGTAGGGGCTCGATATATCGAGCCCTTTTTATGTTCAACCCCGCCGGGGTTGAACAAGTTAGCCCACGACGAAGTCGTGGAAAATAAGTTCAATATAACAAACAACCGCAGAGCGGTTCAATATATTTGTTAATTACAAATTGATAATTAAATTGTCAATTGTCCTTTGTCAATTGTCAATTGTCCTTTGTCCTTTGTCAATTGAATTTCAAATACCGTCTTTCTCTATCGGTCAGATCTTTATCTCTGGCAATTATTATCTTCAGTTTCTCAAGTGCTTTTACATTCTCCGAATGTTTATAGATAGATCCCAGCAGATAATAGATATCAAATGTTGTTATTTTCTCAAGCAGTGCTTTTTCAAGAATATTTACGGCCTCCGGGGTTTCCCCATTCTCGCTTAAGTAGAAAGCGTAGGTATAAATATATTTTGGATCTTTAGAACTCAGATCAAAAGCGTTTTTAGCATATTTGAGAGATTTTTCCGGAATTTGTTTGGAATAAAGAACAGAAAGGTTATAGGCGGCAACCGCTGTCCTGCTTTGTTCAAAAGAGGTAAGGAAAGCAATGATCGCATCATCACGATAACCTAATTCGCTGTATAATAAACCAAGGTTCAGGTTGGCATCGGCATGATCCGGATCATGGATAACCGCATTCTGTAAAAAATACAATGCAGAATCCATACGAGCATGCTTGTAATATAACATTCCCAGATTGATGGAAGCTTCAGTAAACTCCGGACGCATTTTTAATGCTCTGCGATAATCCCCGATAGCTTTTTTTTCTTCAAAAGCACTTTCATGGAAATGCCCGAGATTAAAGTGGGATATTTCCTGATCGGGATAAGCTGTCAAACTGCTCTTATATTCCTTGATAGCATCATTAAGGCTTTCTTTATGATCTTTGGGTACTTTATTTTTTGGAATATGAAGTAATTTAGCCGCTGCTCTGACCCGAACAAGTCGAACAGGATCTTTTGTGCATTTATAAAGCGCATTTAAAGTAGCTTCGTTTAAGTAATTTCCCAATATAGTAGCTGAAGATGCACGAACAAGTGGTGAAGGGGTCTTGATAAAATATAAAAGAAGTGGAATCACCCGCTCATCATGGATGTTCTGAAGACTACGGATCATGGCCGATAATGTGACCTCGTCCACGGGACGGAGCATATCGGGAAGAATATCATTTAAGTTATTTGTTTCACCTTTTCTCAATTGATCAAGATAATCAGCCCATAACATGATCTCTTTTTGGTATTTGCCCGAATAATGCTCCAGAATGAACGATTCGGCCCATTCCGTACTCTCAGTCGTATGACAGTCATTACAGGCATTAGGCGAGTCGTAAGCGCGTGTGGCGGCAGGTACGGGAGGCCGCATGGAGTGATCGGAGCGTGTCATACGTGCAAAAGTGGTTTTCGGCATGTGGCAGTTGATGCAAACATTGCCGGAAGATGTAGGCTGATGCTTAGTATGGTCTGTCGCATTTGCAACTCGTTCGGCATGGCAAGGTAAACAAGCAGCATTGGGATCATCTTTTTGTTTGAATCGCCCGCTGGAGGTATGGCAATGCAGACAGTCCATATCGCTATTCCTAACACAAGGCGACATCAGCCAGCTGGAATAAGTGTAATTTTCACCCAGATCGCGTCCATCAGGATAAAAATCCGGATGTTCAGGGCCGACCAGATCATAATGCTGGAAAAAATCCTCACCGGGTAGATACTCTGAGCTTAGTGGAATAGCCTTTGCATGACAATAGGCACAGGTGGCATTCACAATATCTCCCGAATAACCCCGCGACTGTGTAAAGGTTTTTAAATACATGGAATCGGGGATCGTCCCTTTTTCAAGCGCTTCAGTAAAGATACGCACGTGTTCTTCCGCAGAACCGTGACAGGTTTCGCAATTAATACCCGGTTCCAGCCAAGTGGTGTGATAACTGTCATTTTGAATATTGTATGATGTTGTTAGCTGACTGACATGACAGGCAAAGCACGCCGTATTAAATGTGTATCGGCGGTCTGTCCATGGCAATGCTTCATCTCCAATATCTTGGTGTATTCGCAAACTTGATGCAGTAATATCAAACCATTCTTTCTTTTTTACGTCATAACCCAATGGAAGAGTTTGAAGCTTGCCCTTATCCATAGGTGTCAGAAAATAATAAACATATTTTCCGCCTAAGATATATCGGATAGGGTAGGACTTCATGCTGGAACGTTCGATCATTACAGCATTTCCCCCCTTTAGTTTGTATTGGTAAGCGTCTTTTCCGCTTGGAATGTATGCATCACATTTACTGAGTTCTTTTTCAGCAAATTCAAGAGAAAAATCCATCATTGCCCGGCCATGGTAAGATGTTTCCCACAGCACGTAGAATTGCTCATGACATTCCTTGCAAGAACGGGAACCCATATAGGTTATTTCTTCTTTCTTTTCGCAAGAAATGAAGGCAACAGCAATAATAATGATTAGTAGCAGAGATTTTTTTATCATGTTAGAGGTAAGTTATGAGAGATGAGAGATAAGAACAAGGATAATTCGTGACGCGTGACACGTGACTCGTGACGCGTCGTAACGGGTTAAGCGTGATTCGTAAAAGTGTGATATAGAACACAGGTAGAAATATCCAATTGATTTTGTTTGAAAGTTTTATCATTTTTCATTAACAAAATCGAGGAGGACGAAATGAGAATACATCATGATCTGGATGTTTGGAAGCGAAGTATTAAGTTTGTTAAAATCATTT
>JAYEJI010000029.1:0-19107 GCA_034660515.1 Fidelibacterota bacterium | reverse complement strand
GAAGAGGCGTTGAAATAACCTACGGTTCCCAATAATACAAAAGAGCCACACCATGGTGTGGCTCTACATTATAATGTTTGTTTTGTAGCGACACGCCATGGCGTGTCGTTACATGTAAGGTATTTACCGTTCACCCCGGGTTAAAACCCGGGGTTACTGATATCATGTTTTCAGTAACACGGGGTTTAAACCCCGTGCCTACGAGAAACACGTCTTACGCATTTATCACATACTTCATAATTACCCACCAATAGATAACAGATCCTGCCATGACCATGATATGCCAGATCAGGTGACTGTATTTGATATTCTTTGCTTTGAAAAAGAATATCCCAAGTGTGTAGAATGCCCCACCAAGAAAGATGAGGTAAATACCTGACGGATCCAGATGTCGTTGAAGCGGAGCCATAAAAAAGATGAGCAGCCACCCCATTATCACATAAGATGTGATAATGAGGATGTTCACACCTCGTTCAAAGATCCCGGGCATCAGTAATTTCATCGCAATGCCGCTTAAGGCCAGTACCCATTCAATTCCCAGTATGAACAAACCCCAGTCACCTTTTAACATCAGTGCAAAGGGTGTATAGGTCCCCGCGATCAAGAGATAGATCGCGATCTGGTCCAGATTGTGGAAAATGTCCTTAGCTCTACCGGTTGGCAGAGAATGAGTTAAAGCCGAAAAGAGGTATAGGGCAAGCATGGATATTCCAAAAATGGAAGCACCCACGATATTGCTGACTTCTCCGCTTTTAATTGAATAGGTCAAAAGCAGGACTAAAGCGTAGACCGACAATACCGTCCCCAAAATATGAGAAACGGCATTAGCTACTTCTTCCTGAGGAGTGAAACGGGATACACGTCCAATTGTAAAGGCCGGCACGGATCGATCAATAGCCGGATTTGCATTTTTCATAGCATTTTCCTTTCAGTTTCAGTTAAGTCTATTGTAACCGATACTGACTATCCCTTTATGCAACAAAAAATGCGTATCGAAAAATGTACTCCCATGGCAATGCCATGAGACAAGTAAATATGTTATTAACATAATGCCGGGCACTATGTTACGGTGCATACGTATTCATATGTCACATGTAAGGGGATCTGAGCTAATTATTTAGCAAATATTGGTTGTCGTTCGATCACATGGTCACGGTCTGGTCCCGTTGACACGATCCCAATGGGGACGCCCAAGAAATCTTCTACGAACTCAATATACTTCCGGCAATTTTCCGGGAGCTTGTCGTATTCGGTGTAGCCAAGGACATCTTCTTCCCAGCCGGGAAGTTCCTTATACACCGGGCTTCCATCAGAATTGTAATCGATCGCAACTTTTAAGATTTCGATACCGGATAAACAGCTTATCTTCGAAAAGACAATGTAATTGAATCCGTTGATCATGCATGATTCTTTTAAAAGAGCCAGGTCTAGCCATCCGCAACGTCTTGGACGTCCGGTGGTAGCACCGAATTCGTTCCCGTGATTCCTCAGGGTCTCCCCTGTTTCATCAAATAATTCGGTCGGGAACGGACCCTCACCTACGCGGGTCGTGTACGATTTTGCGATCGCGATCCGCTTATCAAAATCGAGGAATATACCGCTTCCGGTATAAGCACCGCCTATGCTGGTGTTGGATGAAGTGACAAAAGGGTAAGTCCCGTGATCGATATCAAGGAAAGTTCCTTGTGCTCCCTCGTATAAAATATTCGAGCCGTTCTTTACGGCTTCATCAAGGAGGGGGCGTGCATCCCGAACAAAAGGTCTGAGGCGTTCAACCGCTTCAATCAGCTCGGGGATGCCATCTCTCAGGGCTTGAATTTCAACTTCATCAACGATAGCATAGACCTTCTCTACGAAGTTCAGATGCTCACGGTAGGCTTCCTCAAAGCTACCGTCACATGCAGATTCCCAACGGATACCGGTTCGTCGAACCTTGTCGGTGTATGCCGGTCCTATACCCCGGACGGTGGTCCCAATTTTTTCATTCAGGGCCTTATCCAGGTATTGATGGATGGGTAATACCATATGGGCAGACGGTGACACGATGAACTTATCGGGAGAAATACGCACACCCTGCTTCCGCAGGGTTTCCATCTCTTCGTACAATGTCGTGGGATTAACGACACAGCCGTTTCCGATAATGTTGATCGAGTTACCTGAAATAACACCAGAAGGGATCAGATGGGTTACGTACTTGGTATCCCCGTGGATCACGGTATGACCCGCGTTCGCTCCACCCTGGAACCGTACAACAAAATCCATCTTCTCGGCAAGAACATCAACGATCTTCCCCTTGCCTTCATCACCCCACTGGGCGCCCATCACGATATACGCCGGCATTGATCAGTATCCTCCAGTTACAATTTCACGTCTGGAATTTACATAAATGTTGAGGGGTTTAAAAGCAATAATGTGGTGAAATTATTTGCCTTCGGCAGGACCGTGACTCGACGTAAACCGTAAGACCTAAGGCGATAACGATAAACTATGGATGATAAACTATGAATGAATACAAAAATGACAGGAATTGTCATCCTGATCCGCCAACCGGCGGAGAAGTATCTATTCATGTCGCAAAATTGTTTAAAAGTTTAGAGGGTTAGAAGTTTAGAAAACTGTCATCCTGAACGGAACGGAGTGAAGTCGAAGGATCCTTCTCTCCACCTTTCCTCTTCTCTTCTTTCAACCCTCGACCCTCAACTCTCAACATTTTTATCCGCAAAAGAAAAAGGGCTCGACATCCATCTTCGCTAAAGCTTCGATGGACAGGTGTCGAACCCCTACATTCGATATTTATAATTGTCAATTGTCCTTTGCTTGCCGTGTCGTAGCCCTGACACTTCGGGGCGTAGGCAGGTTAATTTTCAATTGTTAATCGTAATGATATCTACAAGCAATGATATTCAGATCTTCACCTTCAACCTTGTAAACAAGCCGATGCGTTTGGTTTATCCGCCGTGACCAACAACCGGATAAATCATGTTTTAAAGGCTCAGGTTTTCCTAATCCTTCAAAAGGAGTTCTCAAAATATCTTTTATCAATTTATTGATCTTCTTAAAGATTTTATTATCTGTATTTTGCCAATACAGGTAATCTTCCCATGCCTTTTCAGATAAAACGATTTTCATTCAACTTCAATCAATTTTAATTCGCGTGTTTTACCTGCCTCCATCTGAGCAAGGGATTCTTCAAGATGCCTTCTATTTGCTCGAGTACCCAAAAGGTAAGCCGTTTCCATCATCGAATTATATTCATCCAAGGAGATCATGACTGTGCCTTTACCTGCACCTCTTTTGACGATCAAGGTTTCATTATTATTTTCAACTTCATCTAGATACTTTTTTAGTCCGGTTCTGAACTCTGAGTAATTTGCTACTAACATTTTAACTCCATCATGTTTTCGCAAAAAATAAGTACTTATTTGAGTACTTACAAGAGGTATTTTCCATTATTTCTCCTTTTTGTCCAACTGTCGTAAAATTTACAATGCTTGCATTGGATTATCTAATTGGAGTAATATAATTAATATTTTTATCACAAATTGGATTGCTCAAAAAAAGTGTGATCTGTGGCACAGAAATAGAGTATTTTTTTAATATAATAATAGTCGGACACACGGGGCCGATTCCGCATACATAATTCAATATTTTATAAAAAGAAAAGGGCTGAACAGTGTTCAGCCCCTACATTTACAATATATAATTGTCAATTGACCATTTTGTTAATTCAATTGTCAGTCGTCAATTGTCCTTTGTCAATTATTCTTTAACAACCCATACTTTGATCTCAGCTTTGATGCCGGCACCGACTTTAACGGGCACATCAAAAATACCGAGTTCTTTGATCGGTTCGTCAAGCAAAATATTGTGCTTATCAATTTCGATACCTTTTTCGGCAACCAGTTCAGCAATGATCTGAGCTGTAACCGCACCAAAAAGCTTATCGTCTTCACCGACTTTAACCGTAGCTGTAACAGAGATATCCTGCAATTTCTTTGCCGTGTTCTGTGCAACGGTTTCAGCTTTATTTGCTTTTCTTGCTACGTTGGCTTGCAATTCGTCAACAATTTTCATGTTTGATCGGGTTGCTTTAATAGCAAAAGCTTTCGGGATCAGGTAATTACGAGCATAGCCGTCTTTCACGGATACAACATCACCGGTTTTACCGAGATTTTCAACGTCTTTTTTCAATATGATCTTCATGTTGTATCTCCTATTAGCTTTGCTTTACATCGTATGAATAAGGCAGTAAAGCGATGTTACGTGCGCGCTTGATCGCTTGAACCAGTTCACGCTGATGTTTTGCACAGGTTCCGGTAACACGACGGGGAATGATCTTACCCTGTTCGGTGATCGCACGTTTCAGATTCTTGTAATCTTTATAATCGATCGTGTTCTTTCTATTTTCGCAATATTTGCAGATCTTTTTTCTTGATGAAAAAGCCATGATTATTCTCCTTCCTCTTTAGTAGTTTTTTCTTCAACTTCTTCTTCAACCACTTTTTCTTCAACTACTTCTTCGACAACTTTGTCTTCTATAGCTTCAGCGGAGGAGGATTCTTTTTCCACGACTTCTTCTTCAACTACTTCTTTGACAACTTTGTCTTCCATAGCTTCAGCAGAGGAGGATTCTTTTTCTACGACTTCTTCTTCAACTACTTCTTTGACAACTTTGTCTTCCATAGCTTCAGCAGAGGAAGATTTTTCTTCCACGACTTCTTCTTTAACCACTTTTTTGACAACTGCTTTTTTAACTTTTTCAGTAGAGGTTCCTGCTTTAGCATGTGCAGCCGGCCTAATGTATGAAGCTGAAGGTGAATCGGGATTCTGACTTTCTTCTGTCAATTCAGGTTTTTCTTCAAGGCGAATGATTATCTGGTGTAATACCTGAGCCTGGATCTCCATCCATTCGTACAGGCCCTGGATCAAATTCGGGTCAGCCTCAAAGTACATCAGGACATATGAGCCATAGCGTTGTTTATTGATCAGGTAAGCCAATTTGCGTTTGCCCCAATTATCTATTTTCAGGATCTTTGCTCCTTTTGAGGTGATCTCTTTCTGGACTGAGCTGATCACAGCATCCAGACGGTCTTGTTCATAGTTAGGATGAACAATAAAAAGCATTTCGTAATATCTCAATGTATACTCCTTTTAGTATGATTACTGGCGTTGGTTGTAGGTATTCATAGCCTTTTCCAGGCCTTGGGTGATAAAACATTCCACCGAATCGGCTGCTTCGGGCAGGATATTTTGGATCTGTTCTTTTTCGGAACGTGTGAAATTAGTCAATACATAATCCACTGATGATCCGTTATCCCGACGTCCGGCAACATCAATACCTATTTTTAATCGTGGGAAACCGTCACTTCCAAGATGATAAATAATGGATTTCATTCCATTATGTGTTCCTCCGGAACCGTTCTTTTTGATTTTAAAACGGCCCAATACGAGGTCCAGATCATCATAAACGACCATGAGGTCTTCCATATCAACGCCATAACGCTTTACGATATCTTTAACAGCGGCTCCGCTGTCGTTCATAAATGTTAATGGTTTAATAAAAGCTGTGTCAAGTTTTTCTGAAATACCGATCATATACTCATCTTTACCGCCTTTGAATTTAACATCATAACGGGATGATAACTCATCCAAGAGCATGAAGCCCACGTTGTGGCGTGTTCTGCGGTAACGGGCACCGGGATTTCCTAAACCTATGACAGCTTTCACCGATTTATTCCTTTGATGCTGTTTCGTCAGTGCCTTCAGTGCCTTCGGCGCCTTCTTCACCTTCAACGCCTTCTTCACCTTCTTCACCTTCGACTTCTTCTTCAACTTCTTCGTAGAGCTTAGGTAGGGTTACAGCTGCAACTAACATTTCCGGATTGGAAAGGATCTCAAGATCGCCATATTTCAGATCAGATACATGTACGGTATCACCAATTTCCAATTCTTCAATATCAATATCCAATTGAGTGGGAATGTCTGATGCTTTACATCTAACTTCAAGTTCATGCATATGAACATCCAACAAACCACCTTCACGGACACCGGCAGATGATCCGATAAAGTTAAACTGTACATTAACCTGAACCACTTCACTCATGCTAACACCCTGAAAGTCGATATGTACGACATCTTCAGTTACGGGATGATACTGAATGTCCTTGATCAAGGCTTTTTTCTTTTTACCGTCAATGGTCAAATCTATCAACTGTTCGCCTGCTCTAAGGATCTGTGCAAATTCCAGGGCCTTTACCTGGACAGATTTTGCATCCTGTTTGTGATAGAACACAGCCGGGACGATACCCAGTTTGCGAAGCTTTTTATTCGCTTCTTTTCCAAGTCCTTCGCGGACTTCTGTTTTCAATACAAGTTCTGTCATTGTATATAACTCCTTTTATACTTTAGCTTTCAACTTTGAATTCATAGAACAAGTCTGAGATCGATTCATTCATATGCGATCGCTTAATGGATGAAGCAAACAAACTTGCCACACTCACGATCTCCATATTCGGCAGGATCTTTTCTTTTGGAAGCGCAATGGTATCCGTGGTAATGATCCTGGAAATCTCTGATTTCTTCAATCTATCAATAGCGGGGCCGGATAATACAGCATGAGTAAATGCACATATTATTTCTTTAGCACCCTTTTCTTTCAAATGTTTTGCGGCTGCGACCAATGTTCCTGCCGTATCAGCCATATCATCAATGATCAGACAGTGTTTGCCATTCACATCTCCAATGATATTCATCGCTTCAGCCATGTTATGCTTAGTGCGACGTTTATCAATGATCGCCAATTCTTTTTGCATATACATGGCGATGGAACGCGAACGGGCAACCGAACCCATATCCGGTGATACCACTACCAGATCCGGATCATCGAAAATGCCTTTATCTCGAAAATGCTTCATGAGCGCCGGACGAGAAAATAAGTGATCAAAAGGTATGTTCACGTATCCCTGGATCTGCATAGAATGCAAGTCCATGGCAATGATCCTGTTTGCACCGGCCTTCACGATCATATCCATGAAAAGACGGGCAGAAATAGGAACGCGCGGTTGGTCTTTTCTATCTTGTCGGGCATAGCCATAATAAGGCAATACCACTGTGATCCGTCCTGCAGATGAACGTTTTGCCGCATCGATAATGATAAGCAATTCGATCAGGTTATCTGCGGGTTGACCCGTAGACTGAATAATGAATACATCCTGTCCGCGGATATTCTCATCAAAGCGGACCCATATCTCGCCGTCAGAGAATTTTTTTGTTGTCAATGCACCCAATTCGATATCCAATACCTGGCATATTTTCTTTGCCAGTTCCGGATTCGATGATCCCGAAAATACTTTTAATTTACTGTCTTTCATTGCAACACTCCCTTTTTCACCATATAAAAAAAGCCTGAATATAACTGTTCAGGCTTTTTTACTCACGTGCTCAGGGGCAGGGATTCGAACCCCGATCGGTTGGACCAAAACCAACTGTCCTGCCATTGAACGACCCCCGAAGGTTATATTGGATTAACTGTTACGGCATTCTCAAATGCCGATCGTATCCTCTTCGCAATATCGCACGATTCGCAAATCCCAAACACAGTCGAGCCTGAGCCCGACAAACCGGCAAAGAAGGCTCCTTCATTATAAAGGCGCTCTTTTATCTTACCGATTTCCGGATATGATGGTATGATTGCTTCATCAAAATCATTTTCAAAAATCCGCCAATTAAATTCTTTTTCCAATTGGCTGGGTATAATAGCTTTTTTTAGCTTCGCAGTCAAGGAAATTTTTAACTGCTCATAGGCCCAAGACGTTGATATATGCAGGTTTGGGAAAACGAGTACTGCACACCAGTTTAAAGGAATTTTAATTGGTGATAATTTCTCCCCTATTCCTTTTGCATATTGCGTGCCTCCTTTTAAAAAGAAAGGCACGTCCGCCCCGAGTTTAACGGCGATCGTCGCCAATTCATTTTCATTTAACTTTGCCACCTTATTTAACCATCTCAATATCGTTGCTGCATTGGAGGAACCGCCTCCCAGTCCTGCACCTGAGGGAATATGTTTGATCAAATGTATCTTTGCACCAAAATTCTCAGGTAAATAAACGATCATTGCCCAAATGGCTTTCAGGATCAAATTGCTTTCATCAGTGGGTATATTTTCATTATCACATGTCAGTGTAAAACGATCTTTAAATAAACCGGTGACATTCAATTCCTCTATTTGTATCTCATCCGCAAAGTCAACTTCCTGAAAAATGGTCTCCAGCAAGTGATACCCGTCCTCCGGACGACGGCCTAAGATGTGCAATCCAAGATTGATCTTGGCATGTGAAGTAAGAGTGATCATTAATTCGTTTAAGGGTTTAGAGGAGTTCGGAGTTCGGAGTTCGGAGTGTGGGGGTTTGGAGTATTGAATAGATCCCGAATACTCATAACTCATAATTTATAACTCATAATTCTTTTAATATTTTCTTCTTTACCCAAGTATTCAACTATATAACCAAGTTCCGGGCCATGCATCTCACCGGTCAGACCAATGCGTACCGGCATCCAAAGGTTCTTGCCTTTCACACCGGTCTCGGTTTGAACTTCTTTCATAATTGTTTTGAAATCATCGACTTTCAGATCTTCTAAAGCCGCAATTTTTTCCACATATGCCATAAAAACCAATTTTGTTGATTCCAGTTCAAGCATTTCATTTGCTTCCGAATTGGGTATTGCAGGTTCTCCTGTAAAAACAGCTAATTTTTCCGGGATATCTTTAAATGTGGTCAGGGAAGTTTTAACCGCCATTAGAGCTGTATCCAGCTTTTCTTCATTTACAATAACATCACCCAACCATTTCCGGGCTTCTTTGAGATATTTTTCAACTTCCATATTCTTGATATACTGACCGTTCATCCAGTTTAGCTTTTGCACATCAAAAACGGCGCCGGCTTTTGTGATCTTGTTAATATCAAAAGTTTCGATCAGTTCATCCATGCTATAGATCTCATTCTTACCACCCGGGTTCCATCCCAATAGCGCCAGGAAGTTATTCAATGCCTCAGGAGTATAACCTTTCTTCAGATAATCCTCAACCGCTACATCACCCTGACGTTTGGAAAGTTTTGAACGGTCGGTATTCAGCAGCAATGGCAAATGCACCATTTGCGGAGCTTCCCAAGCAAAACATTCGTAAAGAAAAAGATGCTTCGGGACGGAGGGTAACCACTCTTCTCCACGGATCACATGCGTGACCTGCATATAATGATCATCTACAACATTGGCAAGATGATAGGTTGGGAATCCATCGGATTTTACCAGCACTTGATCATCTACCTGAGACCAGGCGATCTTGACATCACCACGGACGATATCCTTAAATTCACAGAACCCTTGATCCGGTGTTTTCAAACGAACAACAAATTTCTCAGTCTTAGCCCGTTCTTCAGATTCTTCATTAGGAATGGTTCGGCATTTACCGTCATAACCTGTCGGGGCCTGATTTTCCATTTGTTCCTTGCGGAGTGCATCCAAGCGTTCCGGAGTACAGAAACAGCGGTATGCATGTCCCTGGTCCATAAGTTTTTGGACTTTCTTGGCGTAAATATCATTACGCTTACTTTGAAAATAAGGACCTTTATCGTCCTCTTTACCCGGACCGGCATCAAATTCGATACCCAATTGTTCAAGTGAAAAAAGAAGGTTTTCAACAGCACCTTCTACATAGCGATTCTGATCGGTATCTTCTACACGCAAAATGAATTTACCACCCTGTTGACGGGCAAAAATATAGTTGTAAAGAGCTGTCCGTTGACTGCCAACATGGACATAACCGGTGGGACTGGGGGCAAAACGTGTAACGACGCTCATGTATTCTCCTTGTTTGAACAATTTTTACACAATAATTTAGGAATTTCCTATTGAATTGCAAAAGAATTGCGGTTTGAGGTATGAGATTAGAGGGTTGGGGATCACAGATCACTGTTTACCGCTTATTCAACCCCTCCAGTCTTCGTTGAAACTTCGACTGGCAGGCGACAGCTTGGAGTTGGTATCTATTAATGATTCCAATAACCACTCCATCAAACTCCACCCCCGAAGAATCGGGATTTATTATCTTTCTTTTTCTTACTGATTTCTGAATACTGGTTACTGTTTACTGATTACCGATCTGCCTACAGCTTAGTGCTTACTGCATACTGCGGATTACGAGTTACGCGTCACGCATTACGATTTCGGTTCATGCTTGCGAATTCTGATAATAATGAAGATCAGTAAAGCAAGCAGTGCTATGATCGTGAAAACGGTATAATTTTGCAAAATTGATTCGATCAGCTCCCAGTTTTCTCCAAGCACATAGCCCAGCAGGATAAAAGCAGCATTAAATACCAGTGAAGAAACCGTAACCAATATCAAAGTATTATACCAACGCATCTTTGACATACCGCTGACCAAGCCAATAACCGGGCGCATTCCAAAGAAAACTCTATTCCCTAAAACCATCAATACACCGTAATGGTCCATATATTTTTCAGCTTTGGTCATAAAATTACTATTCGCGAATTTGAAGTTCTTTTCAACAAAAAATTGCCTGCCAAAATGATGACCCAGAAAAACCATCATCATGAAACCAAGAACAGCACCGGTAATACTGAACACATATAGCCAGATGAATTCATTTCGTCCAAAGTAGAGTCCAAATACATAAGCAGTAAAGACCAGCATAGTATCTCCGGGCAAAGGAGGAAAAACATTCTCAATAAAATAGGCCAACATGACCAACAGCAGGTAATGAATGGGTTGAAGTTGAGAAAAGAACTCAAGAACAGAATGAAATAATTCCATATTAACTTTCGTTGAGCATGACAGAAGCCATAGCGGCAATACCTTCTTCTCTTCCCGTAAAACCAAGACCTTCTTCGGTGGTGGCTTTTACGGAGACGGCTGAGATATCAATTTTGAGAGAAGATGCGATATTTGTTCGCATGGTTTTGATATGGGACGCTACTTTTGGTTGTTGCAATATGAGTGTGGCATCAATGTTTTGTATTTTAAATCTTTTATCGCCAAGAAGTTTGCCTACTTTTTCAAGTAAGAGAAGAGAATTGGCATTTTTATATTGATCGTCATTGTCCGGGAAATGCTTTCCGATATCTCCAAGTGCAAGTGCTCCCAACAAAGCATCCATAATGGCATGGACAAGTACATCTGCATCACTGTGTCCATCCAGTCCTTTGTCATGAGGTATATCAACACCTCCCAGGATCAATTTTCGTCCTTCGATCAGACGGTGCACATCATATCCTTGTCCGATACGCTGCATCTGGACTCCTTTATTGTTTTGCAGGATCTGTTCGGCAGTAAAAAGGTCCGCCGGTGTTGTGATCTTGATATTATTTGGAATATCTTTCACAACCGTAACTATCCCTCCGTCGCGTTCAAGCAAAGATGCATCATCGGTTCCATAGAAAGCATTTTCGAATGCGTTCTTATATGCTTTGATCAGGACATCTTTTTTAAAGATCTGGGGCGTATTGATCTGCCAAAGCGTCTCTCGCTGAAGAGTTTGCTCAACAATATTATTATTGACTTGTTTGATTGTATAGGTGGCGGGAACCGCTGCGATAACTCCGGAATATTTTTCCAGTAATTGATAAGCTTTTTGAATAATGTTCGGATCGAAAAACGGACGAGCCGCATCATGAACAGCGACAATATCACTTTCGGCATCCAAAATTTGCAAAGCGTTCCAAATAGAATCCTGTCTCTGTTCTCCCCCTTTTATGACCCGTATGGGAAAGGGTGCGTTCAGGTCGTAACAGAATTTTTCAATCTGCTGATGAATAGCCTTCGATACCGGGATGATCATTTCATGAACTTCAATTTCAAAAAAGCTTCGAATTGTATGTTCAAGAATTGTTTTCCCACGGATAGAGATCAAGATCTTGGGAATATCCCGTTTCATACGTTTACCCGCACCGGCAGCGGGAATAATAACGGCTAAATTGTGTTTTTTGGTATTCATCCGTTAATTATAAGGTTTTTATAAGAATTATCCAAAGATTTGAATTATCATGCAGAAAGCAAAATATAAAGTATAAAAAAGTACGGAACAGGCATGTCTGTTCCGTACTTTCTATAATTTTACTTTGTTTTATATTATCAGCATCGCATCGCCGTAAGAGTAGAAATTATATTTCTCTTTAACGGCTTCCGCATAGGCATCCATGATCAGTGCATGTCCGGCAAGGGCCGAGACCATCATGATCAATGTTGATTTGGGTTGATGAAAATTCGTAACAAGAGCATCAACCACCTGAAAATCATAAGGCGGATAGATGAACTTATCGGTCCATGTACTCTTAGGATTCACAGCCGCTCCGGATATCAGGGATGATTCAAGAGCACGAACAGTTGAAGTCCCGACTGCCACAATTCTTCCGTCATTACTTTTTGTCGTATTGATCATAGCAGCGGTTTTCTTCGATATTCTGAAATATTCCGAATCCATTTGATGACGACGAAGATCTTCAACCTGAACCGAGCGGAAAGTTCCAAGTCCAATGTGTAAGGTAATATTAGTTACTTTGGTACCTTTTTTCTCGATCTGCGCAAGCATCGGTTCGGTAAAATGCAATCCGGCTGTCGGCGCGGCAACAGCACCCAGTTCTTTTGCCATCACGGTCTGATAGCGTTCTTTATCAAGATCTTCACTTTCTCGTTTGATATAGGGAGGAAGTGGTGATTTTCCGTTGGCCATAACATATTTCATAAATGTTGTTTTGGTACAATTATGACGGATCACACGTCCACCGGAAATAGTATTGTCGATTACATCGGCATAGATCTTATCGGTAAAACGCAATTTATTTCCGATACGAACTTTTCGGGCCGGTTTAACCAGGACTTCCCATATCTGATCTTCTAAAGAACGAAGTAAAAATACTTCAACTTCGGAATCCGTCTTATCCTTTGAAGCAAATAGTCTTGCCGGAAAAACTTTGGTATTGTTATAAACCATACAATCGCTAGGTTGCAGGAATTTCTTGATCTCTGAAAAACTGTGATGTGTATAGGTTCCTTTTTGACGGTCCACAACCATCAAGCGGTCTTCACCACGTTTATCACTTGGATATTGGGCTACACGTTCAGCAGGCAGATCAAAATCAAAATCCGATAGTCGAAATGCTTTTGGCTGTGTATTGAAGATCTCAAACTTCGTCATAAAACAAACTCCCCTGAGAATTGGGTTTACGTTTTTTAATGTTCAGGTGTTTATAGGTCCTGTCAAGTGCAACACGTCCCCGTGAAGTACGTTGTAAAAACCCCTCTTGTATTAAAAACGGTTCATATACTTCTTCTATGGTATCCGCTTCTTCTCCGATAGCGACCGCCAGGTTCTGTAAACCGACCGGCCCGCCCTCAAAATGATTTACCAGAGTAAAAAGTATACGCCGATCCATATTATCCAATCCGATCTCATCTATCTCCAGCATCTGCAGGGCTTTATCGGCGATCTCTTTCGTGATCACACCATCGCCCTTCACATCTGCATAATCCCGGCAGCGTTTCAGAATGCGGTTCGCGATACGCGGTGTTCCTCTGGATCGCTTACCCAGTTCGACCGCACCTTCTTTGGTGATCTCCACATTAAGAAGCTTGGCCGAACGCATAACGATCTGCAATAATTCTTTATGGGAGTAGTAATCCATCCGCATAGTGATCCCGAAACGATCACGGATCGGTGATGTCAATAACCCTGCCCGCGTCGTAGCTCCCACAAGGGTAAAGCTTTCCAGGGTCAACTGGATACTGCGGGCACTGGGCCCTTTATCGATTATAATGTCAATACGAAAATCTTCCATTGCGGAATAAAGGTATTCTTCGACCACCCGATTCATGCGATGTACTTCATCAATGAACAGTACATCTCCTTTCTCCAGGTTCGTTAATATCCCCGCGAGATCACCGGCACGTTCAAGGACCGGGCCCGAGGATGATTTTATTCCGGTTTTCAATTCAGCGGCAATGATATTTGCCAGTGTTGTTTTTCCCAGTCCCGGAGGGCCGAACAACAGAACATGATCCAAGGGCTCATTCCGTTTACGGGCAGCCTCAATATAGATCTTGAGTTTATGGAGCAATTTACTCTGCCCGATAAACTCATCAAATGAACGCGGGCGGAGCGTGAATTCAAGCTCTTCTTCCAACGACCCAAGTTCCGAATTGATAATTTCTGATCTCATATAATAAATATCATGTTCAACGTATAATTTACGATTGTTTTCAAAGTTTCGCTATCTCTTTTTAATACAAGAAAGGGAGTCAGTGATTTTTCTCATCGGCTTAAGGACTGTCTACTGACGCACA
This sequence comes from Fidelibacterota bacterium, assembly GCA_034660515.1. Lineage (GTDB taxonomy): Bacteria > Fidelibacterota > Fidelibacteria > Fidelibacterales > Fidelibacteraceae > M50B103. The sequence continues at coordinate 4,749 of JAYEJI010000029.1, read as the reverse complement.
TAGATTTTACCAAAGGCTATAGTGAGATTATTACCGGATATTTGATATGGGAAAACCACACTAGCAATACCCCTGCGCTCAAAAATAAATTCTTCCTCATCAAAGCTGTATGTGCCTGTGATCACAACGGTTTGATAGAGCACCCCATCATAATTTTCCAAGCGATAGGTCAGATCTTCTCTGAAGGTGATCTTTTCCCAGTCGCCTGTCTGATAATCCATATACTTCCATGTTCCGATCAGAACGTTCTCTATCTCTTCGGGAGCAGTGCAGGCAGAGAACAGTAAAAGAATACTGAATATGGATAATAGTATTTTCGTGTATTTTTTCATCATGGCAAATATAGTAATTATTTATGTTTTTTCCATTCTTAATTCTTCAAGTCTTAATTCAATTGTTGAGACAAGGCTCTCCTCCGCCATGACAGGATAAATCCGTGTCGCTGGCGTAGTAGGCCTACAATGAGTAAGTTGCCTTGTTTACGAAATGGTGACTATTATTTTTCATTTGGAACAGGCATGCCTGTTCCCTACATGGTTGTAAATTATTGCTGTTTACTGCTTATCAATAACAGCTCATCGACCATCTGGGATTTCTCTCCCGATCTTCATCGGGATCGAATCAACCCGAAAGGTCTTCACTAAGCCTCTTCCCGATCACAGTTCACTGTTCACCGTTTACTGTTCACGTCTTACGTCTTGTTATTTGAACTTTATCTGTTTAAATTTGAATCTATAATTTGGGAGACCGCATGGATTGGGATATCGTTATTGGTTTGGAAGTACACGCACAGTTGAACACGGAAACAAAAGCATTTTGTTCGTGCAAAGTGAATTATGGTGATAAACCAAACACTAATGTATGTCCCGTTTGTCTTGGCTACCCGGGTTCTTTACCTGTATTAAATAAAGAACTGGTCAATTCTTCTATCAAACTTGGTTTGGCAACCCATTGCTCTATTCGCCCACATTCTACTTTTGCAAGAAAAAACTATTTTTACCCCGATCTTCCAAAGGGTTATCAAATATCGCAGTTTGATGATCCTATCTGTTATAAAGGTTATGTTGATATTGAAGCAGATGGTAAAAAAAAACGTATCGGACTGACCCGTATTCATATGGAAGAGGACGCAGGAAAATCCATGCACACTGATTCAGGGACCCTTGTAGACCTGAATCGTTGCGGTACTCCCCTTCTTGAGATCGTCAGCGAACCGGATATCACTTCACCGCAAGAAGCCTATGTTTATTTAACAACACTGAAACAGATCGTACGTTATACAGGTGTTTCAAATTGTAATATGGAAGAAGGTTCCATGCGTTGTGATGCGAATATTTCCCTTAAGCCTAAAGGTCAGAAGGAATTAGGCACCCGCACGGAATTGAAGAACATGAACTCCTTCAGAAATGTAGAACGCGCACTGGTCTATGAAGCAAAACGCCAGCAGGAGGTTTTGGAATCCGGTGGGACTATTACACAACAGACTCTTCTCTGGGATGAACAGAGTGGGAAAACTAAATCCATGCGTTCAAAGGAAGACTCTCACGATTACCGTTATTTCCCCGAACCCGACCTCTCTCCGATCTATGTTGATGAAGCCTGGATTAATAGAATGAGAGATCTACTCCCGGAATTACCGGCTGCACGCAAGCAACGCTTTGCAGATAGCTATTCTTTTACATTGGAAGATGCCTCTGTCCTGACATCTGAAAAAGAAATCGCGGATTATTTTGAAGAAACTCTCAAATATTTTGATAATCCCAAATTGGTCTTGAATTGGGTGCGCAATGAGATCCTTCGTATTTTGGTCGACTCAGGTAAAAATATCAACGAATCTCCCATTTCGCCGGAAGCACTGGCTGAACTTCTTGTATTCTTGAAAAATAAAGACATTACTGCGCAGACAGCAAAATCTGTCATTGATGAAATGGCGAATAGCGGAAAAACGGCTGCCACGATCATTGAAGAAAAAGGGTTAAAACTGATCTCCGACAGTTCCGCTCTTGAAACGATGATCGATACGATTATAAATAACAATGAAGCTTTGGTCAAACGCTATAAAGAGGGTGATACAAAATTGCTCGGCTTCTTCATTGGCCAGGTTATGAAAGCCAGTAAAGGACAAGCGGACCAAGCTATTGCTCGTGATATTATTATAAAAAAACTGGGGTAAAAGATGCGCAACTTGCTTTGTATCGACATTGGCAACACCCATATTGTTATCGCCTTTATGAAAGGTGAAAATATGAAAGATTCCATTCGCATTCCCAGCACACCGCTGCTATCGATCCCGGATTATATAGCCACGATCAGTAACATGTTAACAGAAAATGAATTACAGAAAAATAATATTGACGGAGCAGTGATATCTTCAGTCGTCCCACGTCTTACAAAACCTTTCCAGGATGTTTGCAGTGAATTGTTTAACAAAGAAGCGCTTGTGGTTGACCATACCCTTCCTCTTGATCTTAAGATAATATATGATGATCCCGCTGAAGTGGGAGCCGATAGGATATGTAATGCCGTTGGAGCCCTTAAAAAATATGCCGCCCCTCTGATCGTAGTGGATATGGGAACAGCCACGACTTTTGATGTGGTTTCCGGAAATGGAGAATATCTTGGTGGTGTGATCATGCCGGGACTCGAAACAGCCGGACGTGACCTGTTTCAACGAGCCGCTAAACTACCCAAAGTCAGTTTTGATTTTCCCAAAAAAGTAATAGGCACCAAAACCCGTGAATCTCTGCAATCGGGTTTAATGTGGGGAACTATTGACCAAATAGACGGGTTGATTAAGCGCATATGTGATGAATGGGGTGAAAATGATGTCAGTGTGATCGCGACAGGAGGTCTTTCCGAGGTGATCGCTCCTCATTCCAAGTACATACAAAAGGTTGATGAAGAACTAACCTTAACGGGAATGATCCATATTTATGAAAAAGTAAGGGGAGATAGGTCATGAAACGTGCCCTGATCTTGTTTTTAATTATTTTCCAAGTCCTGTCTGCCGCAACCTACACATCCATGAGTCAGGTAAAAAAGAGCTACAGCGCTGACCTGCGCATGACAGATTACGGTTCAAGTCTTGGAGGTGTAATGCAATGGCGCCTGATGGACAATTTACACGCCGGCGTCCAAGCGAACTGGACCTTTGTATCCAGTGGAAAAGAATATACCTGGACAGACCCTTATACGGGCTACACTATGAAATTAAACACTATTCATCTTGATTTTGTTAAAGCGGGGCTTTTCGTCAAAAAACATTTCTTTACAAAACAGCTGGCAAACACTTTTGCTCCCTATATTTCTCTCCAAGCCGGTCCTGTACTCGCTATTGATACCGATAATGATCCCTGGGCAAATATTTCCCGATATTCTGAAGCTTCATATTACCTTGGTTTTTACTCTCATTTTCACTTCGGTATAGATTTTATGATGGAAAAACGCTCCTCATTGACCGTAGCACTTGGTTACGAGATCAATCGTTTCAATCAAGCCGTGGATGAAGAATTCCTTAAAACTTCCTGGAATGGCGCCGCTATCGTTATGAATTACGGGCGGTATTTTTAATGGCCCACGAACAGTTCTTTTTTACACAATATATTCAAAATGAACATCTGATGATTGAGGGGCAAGAGCATCTTCATCTTTCCCGGGTCATGCGCAAAAAGATCGGAGATCATATCTGGGTTAGTGATGGAGTCGGCAAAGCTTATTATGCTGAGATCCTTAGCATTGAAAAAGAAAATACTCATTGTAAAATATTGAAAAGCTATCCACAATTCGGTGAACCGCAAAATAAAGTATCCCTGGCTGTAGGGTTGATCAAACCGGCCCATTGGGAGATCATGCTTGAAAAAGCCGTTGAGCTGGGTGTGTGGGACATTTACCCCCTAATAACGCGATACACCGTCGTAAAAGGCTTAAAACAAGAACGTGGAGCCAAGATCATACTTTCCGCTTTAAAGCAATGTGGACGCTCTCACCTGCCAATTTTGCATGATCCTGTCCCTTTTGGTGACTTTATTAAGCAAAAACATCATGAGATCACCTATATTTGTGATAATCAGGATGATTATCCTACTTTGGAAGAAGGGATGGATACCGGAAATTATCTGGTTCTTATCGGACCTGAGGGTGGATTTCATCCCGATGAAGTTGATTTAGCTATTCAACACTCTGCGCAACCTGTTCTACTGACAAACCGGCGTTTACGAACCGAGACCGCTTGTATTGCGGCGTTGAGTAGATTGGTGGTATAGAAACAATTAAAATAATTAACATTGAGTCAATGATAACAATTAAGATTGAGTCAATGATAACTTTTTGATTTGAGTCAAATCTTATATCATTTCTTTGTTAGCTTACTCACAATAATAATCGCCAGAAATGCCAGCACAAAACTCACAAACCGTTCGGCGATGATCGCTTGCAAAAATTCGATATTCTTCCATATGATAGTGGTCAAAGCACCGGTTAACATTCCTGCTATCGCACCCTCGCGTGTGATCTTCTTCCAATAGATCATGGAAATGAGGACCGGTCCGAAACTTGCCCCCAATCCCGACCAGGCATAGGAAACGAGCTTGAAGATCAGATCGGTCGAGAACCATGCTATGATGAAAGCCAATATACCAACAGCAAGCGTGATGATCCTGCTGGTTACGGCATCGGCCATTTCCGAAGATATCGTTCACAAAGTCGGGAAAAAAAAGCTTAGTCCCGAAAAAATGTTGACAACCAGCAGGA
>JAYEJI010000028.1:0-19134 GCA_034660515.1 Fidelibacterota bacterium | reverse complement strand
ACCTATCGCAATGGAAAAAGAACTGCGTTTCGCAATTCGCGAAGGCGGTCGTACCGTAGGCGCCGGTGTTGTAACAGAGATTATTGAATAAAGGCATAAAGCATTATGGCAGGACAAAAAATACGCATCGCGCTAAAATCTTACGATCACAATCTTCTTGATAAATCAACTGAGAAGATCGTTCAGCGCGCAAAAGCGACCGGCGCCGTTATTTCCGGCCCGATCCCGTTACCTACAAAACGTTCGGTTATAACGGTTAACCGTTCACCGCACGTAAACAAGAAATCGCGCGAACAATTCCAGATCAAAGTCCATAAGCGCATTATTGAAATCCTGAATACCACGACGAAAACCATCGATGAATTGATGAAGTTGGACTTACCTGCCGGCGTGGATATTGAAATTAAGGTTTAACATAAACCCTAACATGTAGAGCCGCTCATTTTTGATGCTCTTATGAATAGAAAAGGTTAAAACTGTGAACGGAATCATAGGAAAAAAAGTTGGTATGACCCGCATTTTCGATGAATGGGGCCGGAACATTCCGGTAACGGTTATCGAAGCAGGACCATGCTATGTAACACAGATCAAGACAGACGAAACTGACGGTTATACCGCAGTTCAGGTCGGCTTTGACGAAGTTCGGGAGAAGGTAGTTACCAAACCCGAATTGGGTCACCTTAAAGGTGCCGGCAAAGTATTACGGACCCTTAAAGAATTTCGTCTGCAAGAAGTAAACGGCCTCAAAATTGGTGACGAGATCAATGTCGAAATCTTTGAAAAAGGTGACATTGTTGCGGTAACCGGAAGATCCAAAGGTAAAGGATTTCAGGGAACCATGAAACGTCATAACTTTTCCGGCGGTCCTAAATCACACGGTCAGAAAGACCGTCTTCGTGCACCCGGTTCGATCGGTGCAGGTTCATCTCCCTCCCGTGTTTGGAAGGGTATGAAAATGTCTGGTCAGATGGGTGACGAAACAGTAACTGTAAGGAATATCGAAGTCGTTGAGATTCGCCCTGATAAGAATATCCTATTGGTTAAAGGCAGCGTTCCCGGATCCCGGAACGGTATCTTACAACTAGTTAAATTGGGAGATATGATATGAAAATAGATGTCTTCAAAACCAATGGTGAGAAATTGGATAAGAAAGTTGACCTGGCTAAGGAAGTATTTGGTATTGAACCCAATGAACATACCATTTACCTCGCAGTAAAGGCTGAACTTGCCAATATGCGTCAGGGAACACATAAAACAAAAACACGCGGCGATTCACGGGGTGGTGGTGCAAAACCATGGCGTCAGAAAGGCCGCGGAACCGCTCGTGCCGGTTCACGCCGTTCCCCTGTTTGGGTTGGTGGTGGACGTGCGTTCGGTCCCGAACCGCATTTGTATACGGCCAAATTACCTAAAAAGGTAAAACGTCTTGCTCGTCGTTCTGCTTTATCGCAGAAACTGAATGAAAAAGCGATCATGGTCGTTGATGATTTTAAGCTGAAAGAAGCAAAAACAAAAAGCCTTGCTACTATACTTGACAAACTGGGTTTGGCAGGCAAGAAATTGACTGTCCTGGTCTCAGAGATAAATGAGAATCTCTATCTGTCGGCACGGAATATCCCCAATGTATATATCGTACCTGCAGAAAGAGCCTCTACTTACGAGATACTGGACTGTGAAATGCTTGTCGTTGAAAAATCCGCAGTCAAGAGCATCAACGAGGCCCTAAAGGATATGGTGAAAAAATGAAGAGAAATGTCATTATCCGACCGATCTTAACCGAAAAGATCAGTATCATGGGCGAAGAGATGGGCAAATATGCTTTTGTCGTAGCTCCCGATGCAAATAAGATCGAGATTAAAAAAGCTGTAGAAGATCGTTTTAATGTCCAGGTAACGGATGTTGCAACGATGAACAGAAAAGGTAAAGTGAAATCAATGACCGTTCGCTCCGGCGGACGCGTGATCCGAACAGAAGGTAAACGATCAAATTGGAAAAAAGCGATCGTAACCCTTGCTGAAGGAAGCCGAATTGATTTCTTTGAAGGCGAAACTGCTGTTTAAGGAATAGGAATATTATGGCTTTAAAGAGCTACAAACCGCATACTCCTGGTCAACGTTATAAAACTACATTGGTTTTTGACGAACTGACTAAAAAGGAACCGGAAAAATCACTGCTTAGACCGAATCCGAAGAGCGGTGGTCGTAACAATAAAGGTCGCATAACCTCCCGCAGACGCGGTGGTGGACATAAACGCCAATACCGTATCATTGATTTCAAGCGGAATAAATTTGGTATACCGGCTCGCGTTGCAGCTATTGAATACGATCCCAATCGTTCGGCAAATATTGCCCTGCTCATTTATGCTGATGGCGAAAAACGCTATATCATCAGTCCTGAGGGCGTAAAAGTCGGCGATCAGTTGATCTCAGGTTCTGACGCACCCATTAAAAAAGGGAATGCGTTACTACTGAAAAATATCCCTGCAGGTACTCAGGTTCATAATATTGAAATGAAACCTGGCAAGGGAGCCCAAATTGCCCGCGGTGCCGGTTCCGGTGCCCAGATCATGGCAAAAGAGGGTAAATATGTAACCATTAAGCTTCCTTCGGGCGAAATTAGACTGATCCTGGAAACTTGCCTTGCCACAATCGGTGAAGTTGGTAACAAAGATCACTCAAATGTCACCCTCGGGAAAGCAGGTCGCAATCGTTGGAAAGGCAGACGCCCGAAAGTTCGCGGTGTTGCAATGAACCCGGTTGATCACCCTATGGGTGGTGGTGAAGGTAAAACCTCTGGTGGTGGACATCCACGTACACCTTGGGGTAAACCGACCAAAGGGTACAAAACCCGTAAGAAAAATAATCCGAGCAACAAATACATTGTTGCGCGCCGGAAGAAAAAGTAAAGGTGAATACATATGCCTAGGTCATTAAAAAAAGGTCCTTATGTCAATGAATCACTGCGGAAGAAAGTGGATGAAATGATGGCATCCGGGAAGAAAAAAGTTATTAAGACTTGGTCCCGCCGCTCCACGATCACACCCGACTTTGTCGGCTATACCTTCGCAGTGCATAACGGTATGAAATTTATCCCGATCTATATCACCGAGAATATGGTTGGTCATAAATTGGGCGAATTCTCAACCACGCGTACTTATCGCGGACATAAGTCATAAACAAGAGTAGGTAAATAATGAAAGCTCGTGCAGTAAACAAGTACATACGGCAAAGTGCCAAGAAAATGAAACCGGTACTGGATATGGTCCGGGGCAAACAGGTGAGTGCTGTTTTAAATATGCTTGCATTTATGCCCAAGAAATCAGCTAAGCTGGTCGAATTAACCACGCGTTCCGCTGTATCAAATTTGCTGAATACAGAAGAAGGTGCAAAGGTCAATCCCGACGAATTGGTCATCGCGGAAGCATATGCCAATCAGGGTCCCGTTATGAAACGTATCCGTCCCCGTTCTATGGGACGTGCATATATGATCCGGAAACGCACTTGTCATTTAACGATCGTTGTCGCAACACCTGAAGTGGATGTTGTCGCCGATACGAAAGAGAAGGAGTAAACCTTGGGTCAAAAAACACATCCATATGGTTTTCGTCTTGGTATAACAAGGAACTGGCTCTCAAACTGGTATGATGAGCGCAACTTTGCTGCAAAACTCAACGAAGATCTGATGCTCCGTAAGTATTTGAAAAAACGTTTATCAAATGCTGGTATCGCAAAGGTCGAGATCGAACGTACATCTAAAGCGATCTCTATTACAATCCATACCTCTCGCCCTGGTGTTGTCATTGGTGCAAAAGGTAAGGAAGTTGATCAGTTACGCGAAGAGATCAGAAAGCTGACCCAATTTGACGTTAACGTTAATGTTGTAGAAATTAAAAAACCTGAATTGAATGCATATCTTGTAGGTGAGAACATTGCCCAGCAGTTGATCAAGAAGATGCCTTTTCGTCGTATCCTGAAGCGTAGTATCCAAAATACAATGCGTCAGGGAGCCGAAGGTATCCGTATCCAGCTGTCCGGTCGTCTCGGTGGTGCTGAAATGGCACGTAAGGAAACGGCTCGTGAAGGACGTGTTCCTCTGCATACCCTGCGTTCCGATATTGATTATGCCGAAGTAACGGCATTCACAACCTATGGTTGTATCGGTATTAAGGTATGGATCTGCAACGGTGAAGTATCTACAATCTAACAGGAATGGAGTTAATCTATGTTAGTGCCTAGAAAGGTAAAATACAGAAAACAACATCGCGGACGCCGTGCAGGTTTGGCATACCGTGGTTCTACAGTCAGCTTTGGCGATTATGGCTTGAAAGCCATGGAAGCTGCTTGGATCACCAGCCGTCAGATCGAAGCTGCCCGTGTTGCTATATCACGTATTGTCCGTAAACACGGTAAAATGTGGATTCGCATCTTCCCGGACAAACCGGTTTCAAAGAAACCTGCCGAAACCCGTCAGGGTAAAGGTAAAGGTGGACCGGAATTCTGGGTAGCGGTTGTTAAACCGGGACGTATCCTTTATGAAGTTGAAGGGGTTACCGAAGAAATGGCGAAAGAAGCATTCCGCCTAGCCGGTCATAAGTTGCCCATCAAGATTAAAATGGTCAAAAGACGCGAGTTGGGAGGATAATAATATGTTATCGAAAGCCGAATTGAAAGAATTAACAAAAGATGAAGTGATTGTTAAATTGCGCGATGATGAAGAAGCGATGATGAATCTTCGTTTCCAGCACGCTTTGCAGCAGCTTGAGAACCCGACTCAGTTACGTTATCTGAAACGGGAAGTTGCTCAGCTGAAAACAATTCTTCATGAATATGAACTCGGATTGCGTAAATAACAGGAAGTCGAGAAATGTCATATACAAATCGTAAAGAGAAAATCGGTATTGTTGTTAGCAACAAGATGGATAAAACGGTCACAGTACTCGTCAGCCGACGGATTAAACATTCAGTCTACGGTAAATATATCAACCGCGGACGGAAATTCATGGCTCATGACGAAGCGAACGCATGTCGTATCGGTGATACCATTTCCATTGTTGAAACACGCCCGATAAGTCGTAATAAGCGCTGGCGGGTCAAGGATATCCTTGATCATGCGCCGGAAGCTAAATAAGCATCAAAGTTGAAAGGCAGATAAGCGATGATTCAAGTTGAAAGTAAATTAAAAGTTGCTGACAACACAGGTGCAAAAGTTGTACAATGCATTAAAGTATTGGGCGGAACCGGTCGCCGTTATGCTAGTGTTGGCGATATTATTGTCGTCACCGTAAAGCAGGCGATACCGGGTGGAACAGCTAAAAAAAGTGATATTTCAAAAGCTGTCATCGTTCGCACCAATAAAGAAGTAGGTCGTAAAGACGGTTCCTACATTCGTTTTGATGACAATGCCGTTGTGTTGATCAACCCGCAAGGTGAACCGCTCGGAACCAGAATTTTTGGTCCGGTTGCTCGCGAATTGCGTGAAAAGCATTACATGAAAATCGTATCAATGGCGCCTGAAGTACTGTAAGGAGAAAAACTGTGCATGTAAAAAAAGGTGATGTAGTAAAGGTTATTGCCGGAAAATATAAGGGCAAAGAAGGAAAGATCCTCAAGGTCTTCCTGAAAACCAACCGCGTTATCATCGAAGGTGTAAATTTGGTGAAACGCGCTACCCGTCCCAGTCAGCAAAACCCTCAAGGTGGAATTATTGAGAAAGAAGCTGCGATCCATGCGTCCAACGTCATGCTGGTCGTTAATGGTACGCCTACCCGGATTGGAAAACGTATTTTGAAAGATGGTTCAAAAGTGCGCTACTCCAAGAAAACGGGTGAAACTCTGGAAGGGAAATAAAGAATGAGCAATATCCCAATATTACAGAAATTGTATAAAGAAGAGATCACGCCAGCTCTTATTAAAACCTTCGGGTATAAGAACGTGATGCAGGTTCCAAAACTTGATAAGATCACATTGAGCACCGGCCTTGGCAATGCTCGTGATGATAAAAGTAAATTGGAACATGCCATCAATGATCTAACAATAATCGCCGGGCAAAAACCGGTTATTACTTATGCGAAGAAAGCCATTTCAAATTTCAAGATCCGTAAAGGTGATCCGGTAGGTATTATGGTTACCCTGCGTAATGTCAATATGTATGAATTTCTTAATCGATTCATCAATACTGCATTACCGCGCGTGCGTGACTTTAATGGCCTTTCCGATAAAGCTTTTGACGGACAGGGAAACTATTCTCTCGGTATTACCGAACAGATCATTTTTCCTGAAATTGATTATGATAAAGTGGATACTATTCGCGGAATGAACATCACATTTACGACAAATGCAAAAACCGACCAAGAGGCATTTGAATTGCTAAAAGGTTATGGTTTTCCTTTTGTTCGTCGTGATGAAAAATAAAGGTTATAGTTGTTATGGCTAAAAGTTCATTAATTGCAAAAGCTAAGCGCGAACCGAAATTCTCAACACGGAAATACACCCGCTGCTCTCGCTGTGGGCGTCCGAAATCCGTGTATCGCAAATTCGGCCTATGTCGTATTTGTTTTCGTGAACTGGCTTTAAGGGGCGAGATTCCCGGTGTAACAAAGGCAAGTTGGTAAAAAGAGGTAACAAATGGTAACAGATCCCATTGCAGATTTTTTGACACGTATAAGAAACGCGTCTAAAGCAGGACATCCCTGGGTAGAGATCCCGGCCAGTAAGTTGAAGGCCAGGATATCTCTTGTGCTCAAGGAAAAGGGTTACGTAAAAGATTTTATCTTGATCGAAGACGGTCAACAGGGTATGCTTCGTATTTACCTGAAATATCAGGAAGATGGTCGTCCCGTGATTTACAGTCTTGAACGTGTAAGTAAACCCGGTCGTAGAATGTATGTAAAAAATACAGATATCCCCCGCGTAAACAATGGTTTAGGCATCGGTATCCTGTCAACATCCCATGGTGTTATCACCGATAAGGATGCTCGCAAGATGCAGGTCGGCGGTGAATATCTGTGTAAGATATGGTAAGAGAGGATTTCTATGTCGAGAGTCGGTAAAAAACCCATCGCAATACCTAACGGTGTAACGGTGGATATTAAAGATAATGTCATTACGGTCAAGGGGCCGAAAGGCGAACTCGTAAAATCCTTCCCTGAAGAGATTACCGTAAAAGTTGAGAACAATGAAATTGTTGTTGAACGTCCTTCCGATGAAAAGAAATTCCGTGCATTGCACGGTTTGGTTCGTGCACTAATTGCAAATATGGTTATTGGTGTAACGGAAAGTTACGAGATATCACTTCAGATAGTTGGTGTTGGTTTCCAGGGAGAAGTAAAGAGCAATAAACGTCTCCTTCTGTCCCTTGGTTTTTCCCATCAGATCCTGATGGATGCACCTGAAGGAATTGTATTCTCTATGACCCGTGATATTATCAAGGTATCAGGAATTGATAAACAGAAAGTTGGCGAAGTAGCCGCTCAGATCCGCAAATTGCGTAAACCCGAACCTTACAAAGGTAAAGGTATTCGTTATGTGGGTGAACATATTCAGCGTAAAGCAGGTAAAACTGCCGGTGCCGGTGTATAATCGGGCATAACGCGAATTTGATAAAGGATCAGAAATGAAAGATAAAAGCAAAGCAAAACGCGAAGCAAGGATCAAAAAGAAGATCCGGATCAGAAAACGTCTGTCCGGTACTTCCGAACGTCCCCGCCTCGTTGTTTATCGAAGCAATATGCATATCAGTGCTCAGATCATCAATGATGGTAATCACGAAGTACTTTGCTCGGCTAGTTCCTATGCAAAAGATATTCGCGCATCATTAAAAGATAAATCTAAGACTGAATACAGTGAAAATGTTGGTAAGGCCATTGCAGAAAAAGCAAAAGCAAAAGGTATTAAAGCCGTTGTTTTTGATCGTAACGGCTTTATTTATCATGGCCGCGTCAAAGCTTTGGCCGACGCATGCCGTAAAAACGGTTTAGAATTCTAACAAAGGAGTAACGCATTGAGACCAATTAATCCATCAGAACTCGAACTGAGTGAAGGGAAATTAATCAAGCTGAATCGCGTCGCTAAGGTGGTTACCGGTGGTCGCCGTTTTCGTTTCAACGCTATCGTTGCGATTGGTGATTCAAAGGGCCATGTTGGAATTGGCCTGGGTAAATCAAACCAGGTTACCGATGCGATTAATAAAGGCCGTGAAGATGCAAAGAAAAACATTATTCGCGTACCTATTTTAAAAGGAACCATTCCCTTTGAGATCACTGCTAAATACGGTGCTGCAAAAGTCTTGCTCAAACCCGCATCTCCGGGTACCGGTATTATCGCCGGTGGCCCTGTCCGTGCTATCATGGAACAGGTTGGAGTTAAAGATATCCTTGCAAAATCAATTGGCAGTGCCAACTCACATAATGTTGTAAAAGCTACCATGCGCGCTTTGGAATTACTTGAAGACGCTTACATGGTCGCAAAACGACGGGGTGTGACGGTTGAGGAGGTTTTTAATTAAAATGGCAAAACAAAATAAATTGAAGATCACACAGATCAAAAGCACGATCGGATACCGGGAAAAGACCCGCCTCACTATTGAAGCTTTGGGCTTGGGTAAAATGAATAAAACTGTCATCTTGCCCGACAATCCCGCCATTCGTGGTATGATCGCTAAAATTCCTCATCTCTTAGATGTAGAGGAGGTATCATGAGTCTATCGAAATTAACTCCTGCAGAAGGAGCTAAAGTTAAAAAAACAAAACGCCTCGGACGTGGTCCGGGCTCAGGTTGGGGTACGACTGCCGGTCGTGGTATGAACGGACAGAAATCCCGCAGCGGGTCCAAACATCATCCTTGGTTCGAAGGTGGTCAGATGCCGCTTCAACGGCGTACACCCAAACGCGGTTTTTCAAATAAACGCTTCCGTCAAGAATACCAGATCATTAATCTCCAGAAATTGAACCTTCTGGAAGATGTTAAAGCGGTCAACGCTCAAACACTTTTAGAATATGGAATGATCAAAAAACTGAATAAACCTGTTAAGATCCTCGGCTACGGCGAAATGACCAAAGCAATAGAAATTACCGTTGACGCGTTTAGTGAAACAGCAAAAGAAAAGATCGAAAAAGCAGGTGGAAAGGCTATAGTATTATGATACAAAGTGTTCGTTCCATGTTTAAGATCCAGGAATTGAGACAACGATTGCTCTTTACACTGTTTATCCTGTTCTTAGCCCGTGTTGGTGCACATGTTCCGCTTCCCGGAATTAATGCAAAATTACTGGCGATGGCTGCATCGGGAATGGACAATACTCTGCTTGGCTTATGGGATATGTTTGCCGGAGGTGCATTTAAAAAGGCAGCCGTGTTTGCACTCGGTATTATGCCCTACATCAGCACCAGCATTATTATCACATTACTCGGTAGTGTATTTCCGTACTTTCAGCGTCTCCGGAACGAAGGTGAAGCAGGTCGTCGTAAGATCACTCAGATCACTCGCTACGGTACCGTATTCCTGGCTGCAATGCAAGCCTGGGCGGTAGCAAATTACCTGCAAAAACTTCAAGCCAACTACCAAAGTGTAGTAGCTTATCCGGGTTTTGGTTTCATTGTAATGACCATTATTGCACTGGTAACAGGCACAATGTTGTTAATGTGGCTCGGTGAACAGATCACCGATCGGGGTATCGGAAACGGTATTTCTCTGATCATTATGGTTAATATCATTTCTCGTCTACCAGCAACCATCAGTAATGAGATAACAATGCTCCGCGCAGGAGCACGGGATCTGCTCGTTGAGATCATTCTCATCGTGATCCTGGTCATTGTGATCGGATTTGTTGTTTACTTAACACAAGGTGTTCGTAAGATCCCCGTACAATATGCCAAGAAAGTTATTGGCAGAAAGATCTACGGCGGTCAGTCAACTTATATCCCTCTGCGCGTAAACAGCTCCGGTGTTATGCCGATTATTTTCGCCCAGACCATCGTGTTCATACCTAACTCACTACGTATGCTTTTCAGTAACGTGGAATGGCTGAACCGTGGGTGGTTTACAGTTGACAATTGGCCATACTGGGTGCTCTATTCGATCATCATTATTCTGTTTGCGTATTTTTATACTGCGCTTTCTTTTAATCCCACCGAAGTTGCCGACAACATGAAAAAGAACGGTGGATTTATCCCCGGTATTCGTCCCGGAAAGAAAACGGCCGAATATCTGGATAATATTATTACAAGGATTACATTGCCCGGCGCAATTATGTTAGCTTTTGTGGCAATTTTACCTTACATATTAATGAAGGTTCTGAACATTGATTATAACCTTGCAAGCTTCTTTGGCGGAACATCTGTGATTATTTTGGTTGGTGTAGCATTAGATACTCTCCAGCAGATCGAATCACACTTGATCTCACGCCACTATGACGGCTTCATGAAAAAGGGTAAGATCAAGGGTCGGAAACGCTTCTAAGTTAATTGATAAGAAGAAAAAGATGATTTATTACAAATCAGTCGAGAACATTGAGTTTATCCGTGCTGCCGGGAAGATCGTACACGATACACTGTGTATGCTTGAAAAGTGGATTCAACCCGGAGTTAACAGTCTAAAACTCGATAAACTGGCTGAGGAGTATATTCACTCTTTCGATGCTGTTCCTTCATTCAAAGGCTACAACGGTTTCCCCGCAACACTTTGTATCTCACGTAACGAAGAGGTTGTACATGGAATACCGGATCAACGCGCATTTCTACAGGATGGAGATATTGTCAGTATCGATTGCGGTGCTTATCTTAAAGGCTTTCATGGTGATCATGCCCGCACATATGCAGTAGGTCATGTATCACCCGAAAAGCAACGGCTCATGGATGTAACAAGACAAAGTCTTGAAAAGGGCATCGAGAAAGCCGTGATAGGTAACCATCTTTCTGATATTGGCCATGCCGTTCAACACTATGCCGAATCACAGGGTTACTCTGTGGTACGTGAATTGGTAGGACATGGTATAGGCCAGCGGCTGCATGAAGATCCTCAGGTCCCGAATTATGGAAAACCGGGGCGGGGGATAGTATTGAAAGAAGGACTTGTGATTGCCATTGAACCAATGGTGAATATGGGCAAAGCCGGAGTACGGACACTGCCTGACGGTTGGACGATCGTCACGCGGGACCGTAAACCCTCCGCTCATTTCGAACATACGATAGCGATCACAAAAAAAGGTCCTGAAATATTAACAAGTGGCAAGTGATATGGTGAAACAAAAATCGATAAAAGTAGACGGAACTATTCTTGAAACACTTCCGAATGCATCGTTCCGGGTTGAACTCGAGAACAGCCATGAGGTTTTGGCACACATATCAGGTAAAATGCGGATGCATTACATCAAAATTTTACCCGGTGATAAAGTGTCTCTCGAATTATCGCCTTATGACCTGTCCCGTGGACGCATTGTATATCGATACAAATAGTGCCCGCTAAAGACAAGAAAAACGGATAAATAAAGGATAATATTGTGAAAGTAAGAGCATCAGTCAAAAAGATGTGTGATAAATGCAAGATCATTCGTCGTAAGGGCGTTGTCCGGGTTATTTGTCAAAACAGTAAACATAAACAACGACAAGGTTGATCAGGAGGTAAACATTGGCT
The DNA here is from genome assembly GCA_034660515.1 of Fidelibacterota bacterium. Lineage (GTDB taxonomy): Bacteria > Fidelibacterota > Fidelibacteria > Fidelibacterales > Fidelibacteraceae > M50B103. The sequence goes on along the minus strand of JAYEJI010000028.1, from coordinate 7,507 downwards.
CGTATAGCAGGTGTAGATTTACCCAAGGATAAGAAAGTCAAAATTTCTTTGACCTATATTTTTGGTATTGGCCGAACGGTCGCATTGAACATTTTAGAAATAGCAAAGGTTGATCCGGAGATCCGTACAAGAGATCTTAGCGACGATCAAGTTTCAGCTATTCGAAAAGTCATTGGTGATGATCATAAAGTTGAAGGTGCTTTACGTACCGAAACCACAATGAACATTAAACGATTAATGGACATTGGTTGCTATCGCGGCCTTCGTCATCGTCGTGGATTACCTGTTCGTGGTCAGAATACCAAGAATAATGCACGTACTCGCAAAGGCAGGAAGAAAGCCGCTGTGAAGAAAAAACGTAAAACTTAAGAAATAAGAGCTACCCCTTAGGAGGTTGAATTGGCTAAGAAACAACAAGTCAGACGTAAGAAAAGAAAGGTGAAGGTAGATCCTGATGGGATCGCGTTCATCAAGGCTACTTACAATAATACAGTGATCACCCTCGCAGATCAGTACGGGAATACCATTTCCTGGGCAACCGCAGGCCGTGTTGGCTTCAAGGGTTCTCGTAAGAGTACTCCTTATGCGGCAGGTCAGGCAGCTGAAGTAGCGGCTAAAGAAGCTATGGATGCAGGTTTGGCTCGTATTGAAGTCAGAGTAAAAGGTCCGGGCGGTGGTCGCGAAATGGCGATTCGTGCCCTGGCACTGGCTGGATTGCAAGTGACTGCGATCAAAGATGTGACACCCATCCCACATAACGGATGCAGACCCCCAAAACGTCGTAGAGTTTAGGAGTATATATAATGGCAAGATTTAAAGGCCCCAGAGGTAAAGTCTGTCGTCGTTTAGATTACCCGTGTTTTGAGTCTCCGAAATTCTCACGGATGAATAAAAACTATCCTCCGGGAGAACACGGACCCACTTCACGCAGACGTCTGTCCGATTACGGTATTCAGATGCGCGAAAAACAACGTATTAAATACACCTATGGTGTTTTAGAGAAACAATTCAGAAATTACTTTAGAAAAGCTGACCTTAAAGAAGGTATTACCGGTCACATCTTACTTCAGATGCTGGAAACCCGTCTTGACAATGTCGTTTATCGTATGGGTTTTGCACCCACACGCCGCGCGGCTCGTCAGTTGGTAACACATGGACATTTTCTCGTGAACAACCGCAAGGTTAACATCCCTTCATTTAGCGTAAAAGAAGGTTCAGAGATCAAAGTTCGAGATAAGAGCAAACGTATTCCGGTCATCCTTGATTCAGTTAAACGGATCAAAGGCGATCATACGTTGCCTTGGATGACCATTGATAAAGCTAAATTGGTCGGTGAATTCATGAAAGTTCCGGAAAGAAACGAAATTCCAGAAGATTTCAATGAACAACTGGTCATTGAATTGTATTCTAAATAACATTTAAAGAAAAGGAATTGAAATAATGCCTAACTTTCAAATTCCAGATAAAATTAAAGTTGATCGGGATACATATTCCGATAGCTATGGAAAATTTACGATTGAACCGCTTGAACGTGGTTTTGGTACCACAGTAGGAAATTCCCTGCGCCGTATTATGCTATCATCCATTCCCGGATGTGCGATAACGGCCATACGTTTCGAAAAAGTGCTTCATGAATTCTCAACCATTGAAGGTGTTTTGGAAGATGTTACTACCATCATCCTTAATCTGAAACAGGTTAAATTGGACCTTGAAGAGGCTAAGCCCGTAAAGGCAAGCTTGAAATTTCAAGGACCCAAAGAGATCAAAGCAAAAGACCTGAACGGTGAGAATCCAAATGTCAAGATCATGAATCCGAATTTTCATATTATGAATATTCAGGAAGAAGAAGAGGTCAATTTGACTGTATGGTTTGGTCGCGGCCGTGGTTATTCACCCGCTGAAAAGAACCGCACACCGGATGCACCTGTTGATACCATTCCCGTTGATTCTATCTTTTCACCTATTTTGAAAGTCAATTTTGATGTGGAAAAACTCCAGTCGGGTATCAAGGAAAACCTTGAAAAACTGACCATTGAGATATTCACAGACAATTCGATGACCCCGGACAACGCTTTGTCCTATGCATCGGATATGATGATATCACATCTTGATCCTTTCTCGGAATTGAAGTCAAAGAACATCATTGAACCGGAAGAACAAGTTGATGAAGAGATCCTTCGTATACGCAAACAGTTACTTCGCAGTATTGATGAACTTGAACTTTCTGTTCGTTCATACAACTGTCTACAGGCAGCTGATATTCGCACCATTGCGGATCTTGTTGTAAAAGAAGAACAGGAAATGCTTCGTTATAAGAATTTCGGACGTAAATCTTTGAATGAATTGGTTGCAAAACTAGATAATCTTGGACTACGCTTCGGGATGGAAATTTCTCCCTACATGAAAGATATGAACAAATAAGGAAAGCAGATAAATGAGACATCAAAAACGAGGCAAAAAACTCGGCCGTACTGCCAGCCACCGCAAAGCAATGCTTTCTAACATGGCAGCATCCGTTTTGCTTCATAAGCAGATCAAAACCACGGAAGCTAAAGCAAAAGAAGCTCGCAGACTGGTTGAACGCCTGATCACCTACGGGAAAAAGGGCACAACCCATGCACGCCGTCTTGCATTTGCTATTCTCCGCGATAAAAAAGCGACTACAATCCTTTTTGATGAGATCGCTCCTGTTTACGAGAATCGTCAAGGCGGATATACCCGCCTGATCAAATTGGGCTATCGTCCAAATGATACTTCCAAAGTTGTTCTGCTCCAGTTGGTTGATTTCTTCACTGAAGAACCTAAAAAAGAGAAGAAAAAACCGGTAAAGCAAAGCAAAAAAGCTAAAGTAAAAGAAGAAGCTCCGGTTGAAGAAACTGAAAATGATACTACAGAAGAGGTTATTGAAGAAAAACCTGAAGAAGTGGTTGAGAAAGAAGCTGAAGAAGTAGTTGAGGAAAAAGCCGAAGCTAAAGAAGAAGCGACTAAAGAAGAAAAGTAATTCCATTACGGAATAAAAATATGACAGATCCTCTTTGTGAATGCAAAGAGGATCTTTGATTTCAGATTGAAAATATTGAAAATACAAAGAGTTACAGGTATTCTATTTACTTGAACAATACTAATTTTATCTCTATATTAAAAAGTAATTCATATATGTATTAATGATACCATGATCTTAAAAAAGATAAAAAACAATATATTCAGAAGGCTTGGACGTTTCTTTTTCGTCCGTGATGATGGTAAAACCACCGGTTTTCACCGCCTAATAAAAAAGACCCTATGGCTTTTGTACCTGACACTTAAAGATTTTAACAACAATATGTGTTTTGTGCATTCGGGTAGTCTTGCCTATGTAAGTATTTTATCACTAATTCCTATGACAGTATTGATCTTTAGTGTTGCCGGTCTTTACGGCCTTGGCGAAACAGTGATCGAATTTACCGAAACAAATATATTCCCTTATTTGGTTCCGGAATTCCATGGACAACTGAGCGGATGGCTGGAAAACAATATCTCTCAGGATGCCTTTAGGAATTTGGGTACCACTTCAGTGATCGGCCTGATCGCCATCACCGGTCTAATGATGGCAGGTACGGCTATTCTTGTGATCTCGGAACGGGTATTCAATGAAATATGGCGAGTTAAAAAGGGTGGAAGCTATTTCAGAAAACTCACAGGGTTCTGGATCTTCTTTACCATTACGCCTCTTCTGATCGTTGGGAATACCTATATGAAGAATTTCCTGATGCCGGATGGCGGATATATGGATATGATGATCCAACAAAATACCATCATAGGATTCTTATATAGTAGAGTCTTGCCCTTTATGATCACCCTTTTTGTCATGATTATGCTCAATATTCTATTACCGCGAGCTAAAGTGCTGTTCAAGAGCGCACTTTTCGGGAGTATATTTTCAGCTTTTCTATGGGAATTTACCAAAAACTATTTCTATTTGTACGTTATGAGAATGACGGCTGTCACATCTTTTTATGGCTCTCTGGGTATTATCCCCATTTTTATGATCTGGATGTATTTAACATGGATGATCATTCTACTTGGCGCAGAATTGACATATACCTTCCAGAATCGACGTTTAATGACCAACCTATATCGTGGCTACGAAAATGCATTAACGCATTACACACACGCTTATTTGGGAATTTCGATCCTGATATGGATGAACTCCTTTTATCGCAGAGGTAAAACCATCCCGTCTTTAGATAAATTCTGTGATGATTTGGGCGTAAGGTTAAATACCATGACCGATGTTTGTCAGGAACTTGTAGAACTTGAATATCTTGATCCGGTCCGCAGTGAAATACCACGTTTTGTATTCGCCCAAAATCCAGAATATATTCACTTGAATGATGTGATAGATGCTATGCAAAAGATCGAGTTTTCATCTGAATATGGTATCAATAATGAAAAAACACCGACCGGAAAGCATTTAAGTACGGAAACCGTATTTATTGAAGCACAGCGTTCTTATCTGAAACCTTTCAGAAATAAGACCGTTTCAGATTATAAAAACCTCTGACATTCATGAAAATTTTATATATCTCACCTGAAAATACCGTAGGAACGCTTAGCCTCTATAAGCGTATCCATGAACAGCATGGAAATCAAGTTCGTTATGTAACATTTTTTCGTTCTCCAAAAGCATTTGAAGAAGATATCTGTCTGGATTTGCCTTTTAATTTTACGCGTCCTTTTCTCAAAAAAATGAGACATTGTATTTACCAGTTTTATCGTGGAGAAGAAGGGTATCACAAGGACAGGGATGGATATCCCCCCGTGTGGGCGCCTGAGGGGCGTTTTGACAGAGCTTTTCTTGCCTGGAAAGAGAAACAATGGGATAAAAAAATTCAAGCCGCTATAAGAGAATATCAACTATACGATTTTAATGTGGTGCATTTTGAATCCGGTATGGATTTTTATAAAGACGCCCGCTTTGCGAAAGAGCTAAAAGCCCGCGGAGTAAAAATTGTCTGCCATTATCATGGTGAAGATCTCCGGAGCAGGGGAGTATTGAAATCTCTGGATGAACTTTCAGATATAAATCTTACAAATGAAATAGATCTTTTGGAAAAGCATCCGGATATCCATTATATCTTTTTACCATTTGATATTGAGAATTTTCGAGCAAGATATCCCGAAAAGAACAAGAACAATGAGCTGCCCTTGGTAACTCATGCTCCAACGAACAGATATTATAAAGGAAGTAATGATATTATTCCGGTTTGCAGGAAGCTGGAACAGGAAGGAAAGATCCGTTTTGAATTAATAGAGAATAAATCTCACGAAACAGCAATGCAAATGAAGCGCAGAAGCGATATATTTATCGATCAGGTTAATGATCGAGGCGGATGGGGTTACGGTATGAATTCTGTGGAATCTTTGGCTATGGGCGTTTGTACGGCCACGGAAATGAATGAAAAATATTGTAAATTCATTCCTGATCATCCTTTTGTAAATGTAAATCGCGAAAACTTATATACTCAGCTGTCATTATTGGCATCGGATCCGGCATTAAGAAATAAGAAAAGTAAAGAAGGTGTTAATTGGGTAAAAAAATACCATGATATTATGTCAGTAGGAGAGCATTTATATCGCTACTACACAGATATGGGTTTACAATGAGCATTAAAGAACAGCAAATACTTAATCCCCGTAAATTAAGAGTAGCTCGCTTTTTTAGTCGATTAAGCGGGAATATTAAGCCGGCGCTGAACGCGAATGCTTCGATACTTAAAAGCGGGATACGAAAGATATTGATCCAGGAACATCAATGTATCGGTGATGTACTTATGCTGGAACCCTCCTTGACTGCAATAAAAAAAGCATATCCTGATGCAGAAGTTCATTTATTGTGTGTTCCTGCTATGAAAGAATTGGCGATTAAGACAAAATTAGCGGATAAAATACTTCAGTATCCCAAAGAAGCACCCTTAGCTGAAGATTATGACCTGGCTTTTGATTTTCACGGTGATGTGCGACGGTTAAAAAGTCTGAAAAAGTACAGTTCGAGATTATATGCCGGGTTCAGTTTTAGTGGGGGAGCAAAATTATTAAGTCATGTGATTGATTATCCCTATGATGAGCATCAGGTTGAACGACCATTTGATTTATTGGAAAAGCTTAATATCCCTGTAGAAAGGAAAATTCCGGAATTAAAAGGGTTTGAAAACATATCAAAGATCAGAGACATGATACTGCTTCATCCGGGAGCAGATCATGATGCTCGCCGTTGGCCGGAAGAGCATTGGCAGGAGTTGATCGCAAAACTAAAAAGAGATGAACATGATATGATTTGGATCACACCACCATCAGAAAGTTTTCCCAAGGATGTTAAATCTTTTACCGGTGACCTGGTGGAACTCGCCGAATTGATAGCAGGAGCTACCTTGCTGATAGGCTGTGACTCAATGTCCGTACACCTGGCAGCAGCTCTCGGAACACCCGCTTTAGCCATTTTTGGATCCCAGGATCCCGAGTTGACCAAGCCATATGGACCTAAGGGATACTTTATAATTCCAGAAAAAGAATGTACGCATCGTAGACGGGATTGGCGCTTATGCAAGGAATGCATGAAAGCTGTAGAACCCGAAGATGTTTTTCAACAGATAAATTCCATTATTTCAAAATAATATTCATAAGATCAGAGGATTTTCTAAAGTTCGAATACCGTACTTTTTTTAAAAAATATTTTACACAAAAATATTTTTAAAAAACCCTTGAAAATAATAAATATAAAATATTGAGTCCTTTAGATAAAATGCGCCTTAATATAGGGTACATATTGGCATAAAATCAGTATGTTCAAGCCGTTTTTTATGATTTGCCACAGTCTCTAAAATACTTAAATATAAGGAGTTATAAACACCGCAGTAAAAAGATAAAAAAAAGTATGAAAAAGTGTTGACATTCATGTTTAAAGGGTATATAATTCACGGCTTTTTGATTATGACTTTACGGCGGAACAAGAGAAGAAATATTACAATTCGCTTGACATTTAAATTCGCTTAAAGTATTATTCGAAGCTGTCGGCAAAAAAGCTGACAACGGTTATTTGAAAATCAGGGTGTATGTTATGCGTGATTCATGAGAGTTCAGCTTGACAAAGTAGTTTGTCGAGATTTGATTAAATATAATAAAGTAATATAAATACAATGAAGAGTTTGATCCTGGCTCAGGATGAACGCTGGCGGCGTGCTTAACACATGCAAGTCTAGGAAAAGCTTCGAGCTTGCTTGAAGTGGAAACTGGCGAACGGGTGAGTAACACGTAGATAACCTACCCAGGGGCGGGGGATAACGTCGAGAAATCGGCACTAATACCGCATATAATTTCAGATTAATTTTTTGAAATGAAAGAGGGCTTCGGCTCTCACCTTTGGATGGGTCTGCGTCTGATTAGCTTGTTGGTGAGGTAATGGCTCACCAAGGCTACGATCAGTAGCTGGTCTGAGAGGATGATCAGCCACATTGGGACTGAGATACGG
>JAYEJI010000027.1:0-5262 GCA_034660515.1 Fidelibacterota bacterium | reverse complement strand
GGTGAACTAAATCTAATCAACCCAAATGATTGTGAGATATTACGTAATGAAGTTGAAATTATATCAAGAAAACTTTCCAATCTCAGACGATCTCAACTTCTAAACACTAACCCCCTAACCCCCTAAACCCCCTAAACGAGTTCAATATGTTAGAAACCGGAATTGATATAATTGAAGTAAAGCGTATCGCTAAGTCGATCGAGAATCCTTCTTTCGTTAAAAAATATTTTCATCCTATTGAGATTGAGTATTCCCAAAAATCAAAAAATGCAGCTCAGCACTTTGCTGTTCGCTTTGCTGCAAAAGAAGCTGTTCGAAAAGTACTTTTATCTTATATGGATAATCTGAGTTGGAAAGATTCATGGATAGAAAATGATGAGAATGAGAAACCAAATCTGTTCTTTTCGGAAAATGTTTCGAAGCAGGTCAATATTAATCATTCATCATGCAGTTTAAGCCATACAATTCAAAATGCTATAGCTGTTGTTATCTTGGAAATCAATCAGAAATAAATTAAAATTAAGTGTTGACAATTTGTCCCAAAGTGTATTAGACTATCGTTGAGGTTTTTGCTGTTTTCCAGTTAGAACACCAAAAATCTTAAATACACACACGGAGGAAAAATGAAAGACAAACTTTTCACATTGATTGCAGACGAATTAAGCGTAGCGCAAGATCAAGTTACCCTTGAAGCAAATCTTCAGGATGATCTGGGCGCAGATTCGCTGGATGCAATTCAACTTATCATGAGTATTGAGAACGAATTCGATATTACGATCCCCGAAACAGAAATTGACGGCCTGAAAACAGTTGCTGACGTACTGAAATATATTGAAAAAAGTCAATAAGAACAGTATTGCATAGCAACACATTTTGTCGGTAATTCTGAGTTCGGAAAGTTTTGTGTTTTGTTATCATCAACAATATTTAGCACTCAACAAAAAGCATACCGGTATTAAGAAAAAAGCCATAGCTTTATTTCTAATAATACCGGTTTAATTTCCAACCAATTTACAAATCGTCAGATATGTTTTGCATGTATATGCTTAGTTATTATTTCACATGAGAGAAATAATGATCAAAAAGCAAAAAACAGGAAGGAATATAGAATGGCTTTAGATAAAGGATATTTTAAAGTCGTCTCGACAGGTAGATTTACTCCTGAAGGAGTGCTCTCAAATAAAGATCTCGAAAAGATCGTTGATACGACAGACGATTGGATTACTTCACGTACAGGTATCAAAGAACGACGAATTGTAAATGGAAAAAATACATCTGATCTTGCTGCCTTGGCGGCCATGAATGCCATAGAAAAAGTAAATTACGATAAAGATAAAATTGATCTTATTATTGTAGCAACATTTACACCGGAGTTAAGAAGTCCAAGTATGGCATGTAGAGTTCAGGCAAAACTGGGACTTGAAAAACCGGGGGTGCTGGCGTTTGATATAAATGCGGCTTGTACCGGATTCATTTTTGGCCTGAATATAGCAGAAAGAATGCTTCACAGCGGTTCGTATAAAAGCGCATTGGTCATCGGAGCAGAGGTTATTTCTAAGTTCACCGATTATAAGGATCGAAATACCTGTGTCCTCTTTGGAGACGGCGCTGGAGCTGCGATCATAGAGAAGGATGAAACAAAAGAGGTGATCTTCAATGTTCAAACCAAACGTGATGACGAGCTGATCTTGTATGTGGATGATTATGTCAAAATGGATGGATCCAAAGTCTATCAATTTGCATCAAGAGTTATTCACTCCAGTATCAATGGCGTGTTGGAGCATGGGAACATTCCAAAATCAAAGGTCAAGAAGATCATACCTCATCAAGCAAATATCCGTATCATTCAAAGTGCCTCAAAAGCCTTGAAGATCCCGATGGAATCGTTCTTTATAAATATTCACAAATACGGGAATACCTCTGCGGCAAGCATTCCGATCGCTCTTGATGAAATGCTGGAAGAAGAGACCATAAAGCCTGATGATAAGGTCCTGTTGGTTGGTTTCGGTGCCGGTTTAACAAGCGGTGCATGTTCATTAACCTTTTAAAAGGAAATAATAAAAAACCCGTAAAAAACCATTAGGATACCTTAGAGATATTATAAAAAGAAACATAGTGTTTTTATTGCAATAGTTGCAGTATATTAGTGGGAAAATAGGGATAATTTTTTTAGATTGTCATCAATAATAATTAGAAAAGGCAATATTATGAACTTTGAAAATAAAATTGTTTTGGTTACCGGTGGTGCAAGCGGAATAGGTGAAACGATCACCAGACAATTTGTACAAATGGGTGCAACTGTCATTATTTATGATATGGATGAGGCCAAAGCAAAAGCTCTTTGTGAAGAACTTTCTCAGGGAGAACAAAAATGTGACGAATATAAAGCCGATGTTTCATCATATAATGATATGCAAACTTTGATGAAAGAAACCATCGATCAATACGGGAAAATTGATATTCTTGTAAACAATGCAGGTATTACAAAAGACAACTTATTGTTAAGGATGACAGAAGAAGATTTTGACCGTGTTCTGACGATCAATTTAAAAGGTACCTGGAACATGATAAAAGCAGTGTCTCCTTATATGGTAAAAGCGAGATATGGAAAGATCATTAATATCGCATCAATCTCCGGAGTAATAGGAAATGCAGGACAAGCAAATTATGCCGCATCAAAGGCCGGTGTGATCGGATTGACAAAATCGGTTGCGAGAGAATTTGCTAAAAGAAATATTACCTGTAATGCTGTCGCCCCGGGATTCATTGAAACAAAAATGACAGAGGTACTGCCTGAAAGTGTGAAAGAACACTATTTGCAACAAATTCCGGTAGGAAGATATGGTCAGGTTGAGGATGTTGCATCATTAGTTCTATTTTTGGCAAGTAAAAATGCAGACTATATCACCGGCCAAGTCATTCACGTGGATGGCGGTCTGGTTATGAATTAGGAGAAATGTATGAAACGAAGAGTAGTCATTACCGGACTTGGCGCCGTAACTCCCATTGGAAATAATGTAAAAGACATGTGGAAAGGTGTAAAAACCGGAAAAAATGGGGTATGCGAGGTCACTTTATTTGACATATCACAACAAAAACCCTATTTAGTTGCCGAGGTCAAAGATCTGGAGATCGGTGATGCCATACCGCCTAAAGAAGCCAGACGTATGGATAGGGTAACTATTTTTGCTTTGGTAGCAGCTAGAGAAGCTTATGATGACAGTAAGCTGGGAGAAGCTGATATCGATGTTTATCGTTTTGGTACCTTTATCGGGAGCGGAATAGGTGGATTGGAGACAATTTATCAAGAGACCAAGAAAGCCATTGAAAAAGGTCCGGACAGATTAAGCCCGTTCTTTATTCCCAATACGATCGTGAATCTTATTGGGGGTAATGTTGCAATAAAATTTAATGCAAAAGGACCGGCACTGCCTATTGTAACCGCTTGCTCATCGGCTACCAACTCAATTGGTGAGGCATTTCGTTATATTCGTGACGGATATCTTGAACTGGCATTTGCCGGTGGTGCCGAAGCCCCCATTAATGTTCTTGGTGTTGCCGGTTTTTCAAATATGCGGGCTATTTCACCCAATTTGGATAAGAACCGCGCTTCAATTCCTTTTGATAAAGAACGCTCCGGTTTTGTGATAGGAGAAGGGGCAGGTATACTGATTATTGAAGAGCTGGAACATGCGAAGAAAAGAAATGCAAAGATCTATGCAGAATTGCTCGGTTACAATTCAAATTGTGATGCTTTTCATATCACTCAACCCGATGAAAGTGCTGAAGGTATTACCAAATGCATGTTGAACGCCATGAAGGATGCAGAGATCGAACCTGAAATGATCGATTTTATCAGTCCGCATGGTACATCAACTTATTATAATGACCGTATGGAATCCAGAGGGATAAGACAAGCCTTTGGAGAACATGCCTATAAAATCAGTATCAGTGGCACTAAATCCATGCATGCTCATTCACTGGGGGCTGTTGGAGGTATTGAATCGGCTATTACAGCTTTGGCTTTGCAGGAAGGTATCGTTCCTCCAACGATCAATTACAAAGAAAAAGATCCGGAATGTGACTTGGATTATACGCCGAACAAAGCAAGAAAAAGAGATATTCGTTATGCTCTAAAGAACAGTCTGGGCTTTGGTGGTCATAATGCAACCTTAGTATTTAAAAAATGGGAAGAATAAATAATGAAATTGAACAGAGAAGAAATACAAGAAATCATACCACACAGAGACCCGTTTTTACTGGTTGACAGAGTTCTGGAACTTAAACCCGGAGATACAGCAATTGGTGAGAAAGATGTAAAGATAGATGAATACTATTTTAAAGGCCATTTTCCCCAAGAACCCATCATGCCGGGTGTCCTGATCATTGAGTCCATTGCTCAAACCGGAGCCATTACTTTGTTATCTCTTCCTGAGAACAAAGGAAAAATCGTCTATTTTGGTGGTTTGAAGAAGGTGAAATTTAAAAGGAAAGTCATACCGGGTAATGTACTTCGCTTAGAAGTTGAATTGCATAAAGTCAAAGCAAAATTCGGTACTGGTTACGGAAAAGCTTATGTAGGAGATAAACTGGCCTGTGAGGCTGAGTTTATATTTTCGTATATCTAAAGAACGTGAAATGTAAGACGTAAAACGTGAAATGATATAGAGGGGGCGGTTTTAACCGCCCCTGTTTTATTTATTCAGATAATTCCATCATGGCATCATAAGCCCGTTTACCGTAGGCAATAGCCGGACCTCCACCCATTGATACAGAAACACCAATGGTTTCAATGATCTCTTCTTTTGTAGCACCTGCTTTGAAGGCTGCGGCAACATGCACGGATAGACATCCTTCGCATTTTACATTGATGGAAATACCAATCGCGATCAACTCTTTCTGCTTGATGGATAAAGCACCATCTGTTCCAACTGTTTGATGCATGGTCATGAATCCCTGAGCAATTCCGGGATTTTCTTTAGAGAGAGTCCCGACAAAATTGAAAAGGTCTTTTGCTTTGTTTTTATATGTGTTCATTTTCTTTTCCTTTTGTTTTAATGACAATATACTCTAACGTATAAAATAAAATTAGTTCCGAAAACTTGATTAAGAGTGAAAGAGAAGGGAGAAAAGAATAGATATTTTCTTCTACTCATAACTCATAATTCATAACTTTCCCCATACCCTATACCCTATACCACATTAAACATTGCATTCATATACTTTTCATCACTATATTTTCTTTCATAAAAATATAGTGAT
>JAYEJI010000026.1:0-19365 GCA_034660515.1 Fidelibacterota bacterium | reverse complement strand
CTCTGCGATCTGCTAAGAAGGGAATATAACCTTTGTCACCGATATGTCCCATCCAATTGGCACTAATTCGACGGATCAATTCACTGGGATCATAAATACTGGTTTCCAATAGCTTGCGAAAAGCAGGGGTACGCAAAGTTGCCAAAGATTTCAATGCTTCAAGGCGGACATTAGCCGAAAGATCTTTTCCATAGATCTCCAGGAGTTTACTTTCAGCTTCAAGGCCTAGCTCTTTGGTCATTTTGTAAACGCCAAATGTACGCAGGCTTACTTCTTTGGAACGAAGGAGTTTGTTCCATGACCGACTACTTATATTTTTGTTTTTCCCTGCAAAATGGAAAGTGGGATCTCCGATAATTTGTGATTCAAGATAAGTACGTGTAAGGTGCCATTCACCGATCGGGACACCGTATTTTAACAAACCAAGTAATTCATTTGCCCAGATATCCTGGCGTACATTAACGGAATTTGCGACACCCGCCATAACATCACCTTCTCCGAATAAATGAGTACCCGAAATATAATTTTTCATATAGAACTGGCCATTATAACATTCATCGAAGATGAATACTTCAGCTTGTGTTCTCATGTTCTTAACATCATCTGCCCAGAGATCGATCTTTGCTTCGTAGATCGAATCTTCAAGAATAGTTTCCGGATCAAAAACATCATCAACCCAATGTTTAGGGATATCGTAATTTGTGATATAATATTCCATAGCTTCGTCAAGATTTCCACGTCGCTTTGCAGAGCGGAGTTTACTGCGAACAAAGCGTTTAACCTCTTCAATGTTCGCTCTGGCATTCCCTGGGGGTGGGTAGCCGGTCAAATATTGTACATCATCTCCGCCATGTGCATGAAAAATTACCATATCCAAGTCCGGATCTTGCAATTTATTCATAACAATATCTTTCATGTTGCGACTCATGGTATGGTAAAGATTCTTTATACTGCCACCTGGAATGAATAGATCGGGAAATTGTTCTTTTAACATGAGAGTATGATTCTCCCAGGCATTCAGGGATTCGGAATGATAGCCGTGACCCGTATAGGTCAACATGTTATCCAGAACTTCAGGATTACGTTTTTGTTCGGCAACACGATCAAGATATTTGGCAATCAATTCATACTTGCTGTCATCATGTACCGGCGGAAAGATCCGACCGCTGTAAAAATCCTTTTCAATATACTGTGGTGATTTTTCAGATAAGGAGTAATAAAAGAGCAAGGGATCTTCCTCATCCTGTTGAATAAAATCAAAGACCAGATCAAGATCATCATAATAACGATCTGTTGCTACCGAAATTCGTTGCTTATTAAAACGTGTCTGATCGATTTTAAATGCTGAAGTAAGGTGCTGTGCATCCTGCACCATCGGAATAGGAATATCACCAATAAATACTGCACCTTCTAGATTATTGTCAGTATCAATTTCGCGTAATATCTGCCGAATAGCTTCCGGATCTTCCCATTTTTCGGCATGCATCTTTACACTGTATCCTTCTTCATCAAGTGAGCTGCAGTAGGCATCAATTGCTTGTTGGGTATTTTGATAACAAATATCATCTGTGAACACTGCTATAACAGCTTGTTCTTTAGCATAGGTTAAAACAGCTAATAAAACGCCGAGGAGAAGGATGGTTTTTTTCATTACGGGACCTTTCTATGTTAGAAAATGAAAGCTATGCTTGTTTGTACAAGATGATAGCGTGTCTCGAGATATTTTGGAATAATGGCCGTATAGCTTCCGGATAATTGTATTTGATACTGGCGGAACGGAAATACGATTTTACCGCTTGCGCTCAACTGTTCACGATCCTGCACATAATATGCGATTTCCCGTTCTGTAATTTGTGAATAATACCAAGCTGCCATATCATCATAAATAATTTCATCGCCAACGATAATATTATCATATCCAAGTTGAAGCTTATAAGATACATTATTTTGCTCTAGAGTATAATGCATACCAAAATGCAGGGTATTACCGGGGAAGTAATGCAGCAAACCTAAAAAATTGTCTTCGCGTTTTATATCCTGAAAAGAACAGGAAACGGTTCCGGCCCACATTTCGCCGCTACCGGTATAATAGGGCAGAGTTAGTCCTCCCTCAAAATGGCGGGACAAATATCCATAGATGCGATTTTCCAATACCGGATGGAAACCTTCCACATTCTCGGATCGATGTTGAAAAAACAGATCAACATCTAAATTAGGTGTAATTGATGGTTGCAGATCAACCCGATAAGAAAAACGCGCCATATCCCAACTTCCTTGTGGAACGGGATATGAACCACCGTCTAAAATACCGGCATAAGATGATTCATAATGGGACTCAAAAAGCAGATGTTCAGATAAATTGATATTTCCGGATACACCATAACCCCGGATGGTTTGAAGCCGTTCCTCACTGGTTTCTGCATAAGTAAGCAGCGGTTTATCCAGTCCGCGGATCCTCATGAAAATGGGAGTCCTCCCTTGCTCAAGGCTGTATCTTCTTGTATTCATATCCTCTTTGTATTGAAAAAAGGAAGCTACAATGCCCAGTTGAGATCGTTCGTTTGAAATTGCCAGCGCAGGACGAATATGGATATTATTGCGTTTAATATTGGGTTTGGGAAATACCGATTTAAACTGTTCATCAACATTGTAAAAGATATCAACAGCTGTACGAATATTTCGGGTGAGGGGTAGTGAAATAAGAATATTCCAGTCAATACCATTAAGCGTGAAATCCCCAATGCTGCTATCTGCAAAATAAAAAGGAATGTTCAAGTCATTTTCTGCATTATGCAGCCACATTTTGTCTTTACGCTGTTCATAGCGGTAAGCGAAGCGGCCGACAAACATGATCTCATTTTGCATCTCTTTATAGGCAGTTACAGAGATATCCTGATAGGCCTTAGAACCTGCATCAAAGGGAAGCCGGTAATCTCCTCCACTACTAAAATTATTATATGTAAAGGTATAGGCATAGGGTGTGGTATTAGGAGATAAATATGCCGGATTCCGGCCGGGCAAGAAGTTTGTTATATCAGAGTTGATATCCAAATACAGCTTTTCCGTCGTTGCTGTTTGAGCAAGGGCAATACTTAGTATATAAAATAAGAAAAGCATTCGCTTTATCATTCTTCTGCCTCCATTTCGATGTATCCCGGTGTTGGAGGATGAAGAACATGAAAATCAAGACTGCTATTATTATTATCCATAAGAATTATTCGACCATCTTCGATGCGATCGATATATCGTTCCAAAGATTTATTTGAGTAAGAAGGAATACCGCCTGTTAACCCGCCATCAATATCGGGGCTAAGACGTTTATGGTCAATTTCCGCTAAATTATCGCTGTAATCAATTCCATCAATTACAGCGGATTTTGGCAGTAGTAATTCATTGAATTCACCATAACCCAGCTTATAAGGATCTTTTACATGCATTAATACTAAAGCGTCTTTAAATACAGAATACAAAAAATCGATACCGTATTTATGATGGATCTGCAGCATATTCGTGACATTGACATTATCAACATCTCCTTTATCAGAAAGATAATATTCAAAATCGGCATCAAGTAAATTAATACTATGAATAGGTGCTGGAGAATGATCAATAGCATCCTGTGCAATCACGATCAATTCACCGGGGTTAATGGGATAATCATCTCCGTCACCGGGAAACATATATGCATGAATAGCATAAATAACACTATCCTCATAGTGTCCGTAATCTACATCTGCTATAATAAGGCTATCCAGATACAGGGTTGCGCTACTATTATTATAAATTTCCAGAAATTGATCGTGAAAGTACTGCGGAACGGGGTTAGGAGGAGCACCACTGTAGTATATTTCCGAGATTACCAATGCAGAGCTACGGGAAGTTTGAGTAATAATTCTAAGATCTAAGGTATCATTTTCTTCGATATATAAGGATGTATCCTGAAGCTGACCGTTGATGATAATAATTTCTGACAATGATACCCGTTCACCTGAAGCCAGTATGTTATAGCGGTCCGGGATCAAATTTGTAAAAGAGGCAATACCCTGTGAATTTGTTAGCGCTTCATGGATTTCGCCATAACTTATAGATTGCATCACAACCAGGGCAGCGCTAACCAAGCTATCTGAATCGCTTGCACTTGTATCCAGTACCGTGATCTCAACGGAAAATCGCATAGAAGCCGGGGGTGTGATGTTTTGGGTACAACTTAATATTATAAATAATATTAGAAAGCATAAAGGCGCTAAATGATGTTTAATTATTTTTTTCATATTTTTATGTGTTCTCATTAATTTCCCTTTCTCTGAAAGAGCTGATCAATTTTTGAACTGACTTCAATTCCAAAATAAAGTGCCGGATTTTCCATTGTATAGGATTGTGTGGTAGTTCGTTGTCGCTGATAAAGGGGACGTGAATTGAAGAAATTGTTGACAAAAAATGAAAATTCCGATGCTTTCCCGAGAGATTTACTAACGCGGAGATTAAACACCCAAATATTCTTACGATTTTCTTCGAGATACCAATAATCATCATAGGTGCGCTTGTAAGATCTGTTGGTGATCGTAGCACGCTCTGATTCTGTAAAAAACACCTGTTCTCCATATACATTAAGATAGCCCAGGGCAAGCGAATCATCCAGACCGATATAATGGTCTTTTTCAAACACTACCTGTTGTGCAGAAATTGTTGCCCAGGCTCCGAGCTCTTTTACCTTAAGATCAAGATTATAGTTGATGTAGCATTTTTCCCGTTCCATCGTTATTGGAGAGAAAAATGGATTTACATCCTGCCCCAATATTGGATCCAGTACATATCCCCGATAATCATAGCTATTATCTTTCCAACTATAGGTGTAGCTATATGCCGCTTGAATACGTAAACGTAAATTCAGCGGTGTAATGGGTTTTGTCTTGATAGAAACCTCTATCCCTTTGGTCTCCAAGGTTAGGGAGTTCTCATATATTGAATATGTGGTAGAAATAGAATCCTTAATGGGGGGATCAATTTCTGATAGAGTATAATCATATTTATACACAAAGATGGGGGTTTTACCGGTAGATGCGAAACCATTATAGGTTGTATTGGAATAACCGGTAATACTTATTCCAATATCCCCGATACGCTGATCGATACTTGCTTCCCATTTCACCTGATTGGATGCTTTTAGGTTAGGATTTTCCTTTGAATAAATATAGGTGGAAATAATAACCAGAGAATCCACGATATTATTTACATCATCCACATCCAAATAAATGGGATTCGGGTGAAGCATTGCCATGGAAGGCGCTTTGGATGTTTCACCATATCCCAATCGTATCTGGGTTGTTTTAGTTGGATACAAAACGAGATTCAAACGCGGATTGAAAAACACGCCATAATCTTGTGCAAGAAGCTTATCTTTTCCATAAGCTTCTATTCGGGCGCCAAGATTGAGTTGAAAAGGCTTGATCAGAGTTCCTTTGATCTTATCTTCAATATAAATGCTGCTTGTTGCCAATCCGGGTATATCATCATAAGGTCGTGGCCGCGAACGCATATTTCCGCTGGCTGTTGGTGGCTTTAAAGGATCGAATACCCGTCCTTCGCCCAGATTATATTCATCCCGGAATGTAGCGCCGGCGAGAAAATTATGATCCATATTAAACAATTCAAAGGTTTGAGCGTAATTCAAATTATAATAAAAATTGTAGGCTTCTCCGTTCACAAAGAGTTCAGAGATATAGTGCTGTACGTACATTCCGGTATCGGTACCTTCTGTCATCATATCAGTAACGTAGGTATTATCTGTCGATACCAGTCGCTTGGTGTAGGAATTTTGCTTTGTATAGTTTGCGGAAATATCCAGTTCAAGTTTTTGTGTAGTGGAAATAAGATATTTGCTTTGATGTGCAAAACGCAGTGTATAATCCCTATTATATTTCTCGGTGAGATTTAAATCGTCTTCCCTCAGACTACGTTCATCAAAAGCGCGGGTGTAATACAGACGGTTTTTCATGGTATAGAGATTTTGCATCAGTTTACTGGTGAGTACCAGCTGTCCGGCTATTCGGGAATAATTTTCTTCCGGAATGCGTTTATCACGAATGCTGTAGGCATAATTAAGATTATAATCCAAGTGATTTATATCACTTAATTTAAAACCTCCACCCATATTGATCTCTTGATTATAAAAATTGTATTTGAATTTTATTCTATGACTGGAAATCTCGGATTTAGTTGTTACATTAATAATACCGGAAGTTAGGTCCCCGTATTTTGAAGAAGGTATTCCGCGGATGATCTCTACCGATTCGATATTATCTGCCGGGATCTGCCGCATATCCAGTCCGGAATTTTCCGTGGTTAGCAAATCTCCGCTACCGGTAGTGGTTTTTGTATCCATTTGGAGGTTGGCATTATTGGAAAGCGGAATATTATCAACCCGAATTTGAGCTCCAAAATATTCATTATCATCTGCAGCGCCCCCTGCTGATGCAGCACGAATTGCCGCCTGTTTTTTTCCTGCCATTCCCGGATTCTCGAAACGTGCTCCAGGTGTTAACTGCATTACATCACTCAGGTTTGATGCCTGAAGATGCTCGATCTCGCCACTTGAAATACGTGTTTTGGTTTCTGCCTCTGTTGGAAGCAATTCACGATCGGCTTGAACAACGATCCCACCGATCTCAAAATACTCCAGGATCATGTGATAATTTTTTTCCAATACTTTTTCTTTGCTCAAGATGATAGTTTCTTCAATTGTTTTATAGCCCATAAATGAGATATTAACGGTGTAGCTTCCCGCAGGCATTTTCATATAAAAATACCCATTTTTATCGGTAGCCATACCCGTCAGGGTCTCTTTGAAGATAATATTTGTACCGGCAAGCGGTTTTTTCTGTTCATCCAGCACATACCCTTTAAAGGTAGCTGTGGACTCCGCTGCAAAAAGTATGACGCTAATACCCAACAAGGAAAGCCATTTTTTTATCATCATATTACCTCAGTTAGTATCAGAAAGAATATAATACAGTATATTTTTAAATAAATCAATTAATTCGGCTTAATTAATAATGAAGATTCAATAAATAAAGTATTAAGGCAATGAATATTAGGATAAAATGCAAAAGAAATTATACGAAGAGCAAAAGTTTCTGCTTTTGCCATGTAGAGGAACGATTTGAAATCGTTCCATACAGAGAAGAAGCATGATATCATTAGCCCCGGGTTTAAACCCGGAGTGATGCGGGTCACATTATGATTTTAAGTATTGATATTTAATGAATATTAGCTTATAAAAATATACGTAGGGGCTGGACATGTCCAGCCCGATAGTTGGAGGGGATATTAAAAAACGCAGTTCATTAAGATTACTAAATTTTGATTATAATGCATCGGGCTCGTATTTCATTACAATTTGTACATATAAAATGAATTGTATTTTTGGCGATATTATCAGTGAAAAAATGTTATTAAATGAATGTGGCGAAATTGCTAAAAAATATTGGTTCGAGATTCCCGAACATTTCCATCGCACTGAAATGGATGAATTCATTATTATGCCCAACCATATCCATGGAATAATCAATATCATAGATAATGTAGGGGCTGGACATGTCCAGCCCGAAAATAATAAATTTCAACACATCATACCGGGATCAATTGGTTCAATAATACGAAGCTATAAAAGCGCAGTTACAAAATGGGTACACCAAAACACATCAACTCAAGATGTTTGGCTAAGAAATTATTATGAACATATTATTCGGAATGATAAAGAATTGGATCAAATTCGTGAATACATCCAATTCAACCCATTAAACTGGCAAATTGAAAAAAATGAACATCTAAATAAATATTGGTAATAAAAAAAGGGCTGGACATGTCCAGCCCCTACGTTTATTTAATAAAATCAATCTTCAGGTTTGATCAACAATACACCGATAAGGCCAAAAACACCGGTAAAAAGTACGATCACATAATCGAACCAGGGGCGTTTGCGGGAAAAAAGGACCAACGCAAGTAATGAAACACCAATTCCTATTAAACCCTGCCACCAGAAAAACTCTATTTGAAGTTTAACATATTTGCTTGGCATATAAGTAAAAAGTTCAAAAGGGAAAATAAACTGTTTTACAAGACTTGCCGGGCGTTCGGCATAGGGTATCCATGTTTCAAGATGTTCCGCAATAGGCTGAAAATCATTATCAAGGACCATCATTTTTATAAAACCATCACCATGGATTTGAATATGTTTATTAATGGGGTAGGTAAAAAAGCGATAGGACATCTCATCCGCATTGTAATTATACTGTTCTTCACTACAGGTGCTTGGCAGTTGTACGAGTTCGTATTTATCATAGGTGATCAAATAAACTTCATTATTTTGAGTAAGGATCCAACCGTAAAATTCTTTACGCAGATTTTCTTTTACAAAAATTTGTCTGATATTCAGATTCGGATCTATATCGGTTTTTACACAAACGGCTTCATCTTTGATCATTTTTAACTGAAAGACATATCCTTGCGCATCGCTTATGAAGAAACCCTCATCAAAGGGTTTTCGATTTGTGGGATTAGAGGCTATAACATCAGCAGGGAATATAAAACCGGCATCCAGCATGGCCTTTTGAAAGCGGGTTGATTTCTCATCAATAACCGAGTTGCTGACCGGATCAATAAATTCAATTTTAGTATTTAATCTAAATACATCATCCGGAATTGAAAGTTGAGCATACTTCGGTTCTGCTTCAAACATCATATAAAGTGGAACGCTTGGAGGATCAATATACTTTGTTTTAATCGAAAAAAACTGTGAATTTTTCCTGATATTTCTTGGGGTCAGTTTAAATCCTTTTAATTCAGGCATAAGCTCCTGCCATTTCTCCAACGACGCGTAATAAGTAAAGGGAAGCAGTTTGAAAAATTCGCGTTCTGAATAAGTATTACCATTTATATCCCTATATTCGGTTTTTTTCATTTTAGCGGCTCTGGCAATAACGAATTCATCAATTACGGCAGAGTAATCCAGTCGCGGCTTATTTACTTTTTTATCAAAAAGCATCGAGAAAAAGTCCGGCAGATATAATGCGGCAACAATGACAATAAGACCAATGATAATATAACGTGATAATTTATTTAACATAACAAACACCTAATCGTTTAAGTTTTATTTGGTCCCGCGTCTGAAGCGATGACCAGAAAATAATACCGTAAGCGGCATTACGGCAACTATCAATACTAATATCCAAAGGAGTTGATATTGATCGTATACCGATGCGCGAAAATTCAATTCAATCAATCCGTAAGCAATAATTCCATAAACAATTCGGTAGAACCAGGATGACTCCAGAATAATAAAGGATGTCAAAAAATAAATAGCAGATCCACCCAAGAACCAGGGAATAGTTGAAATCAGAATTTTTTGAATAATTTCAACGGGATATGAGAGTGAAATTACCAACCATAATCCGAAGAAAAGGAAAACAATTTCAGCCAATAAAAACATAAAACCGATACCGACAGAAGAAAGCAGCAGTTTCTTTTCACTAATTGGCAGATGGTAAGACAAACGCATCCGGTTGCGTGCCATTTCAGGTACAAATTGAAGCAACGCAAACGCGAGCCCGGTTATTAACGGCAGTACCTTCACAAAAATAATATTCCGGAGCAGAAGACTTTTGCTGATAACAAACATCCAATTTCTTAAGGCACCCTGAAATTCAATATAATAGTTTATCATTCCTATACTGTATGCAAGTGAAAGTACCGTTAATACGGCGATAGCGATCACTGCCCAGCGTAATTTTATCCATTCTTTATATAATAGTGCTTTTAGCATTGTATCACCTCTTTAATATTTTCCGGTTAAACCGATAAATGCTTCTTCCAGAGACATCGGTATTTCAGTAATATCATCGGCCGGAATGCCAAGCGTTTTTAAATAAACTTTGATATCTTTTAATGATTTGAAGGAATAGAGTGTAATTTTATCATTTACATATTCCACATTTGTAACATTTTCATCATCGACATGGATTGCGCTAATTGCTCGCTGATTCCTGAACTCAAAGCGATGGAAACTTTTTTTCAAGGTCGCCAGCGGCATCTTCAGTAGCAATTTTTGATATCCCATAATAATGGTATCATCCACAACTTTTTCCACATCCTGAATAATATGCGAAGTCAAAAAAACTGTTTTGTTCTTTTCACGTACATGTTCTTGCAGGTAGTCAATAAATAAAGCACGATACCCCGGATCAAGTCCCATTGAGTAATCATCAAGGATCAACAATTCCGGATCCTGAGCAAATATTAATCCCAGAACCACCTGAGAACGTTGTCCGCAAGACATATTCCGGATCTTATGATTATCCGCAAGTCCGAGTTTGCCGATCAGATTCCAGTAATAATCCGGTTTCCAGTTAGGAAAGAATTGGGAATAAAATTTTTCAACCTGTTTGATTGTCATAAAATCGTAGGCCAGATGTCCTTCATGGAGTAAACCGATATTTTGCCGTGTCAGCGGAGAAAGTTTATGAGATTCTTCACCAAAAACAAGGCATTGCCCGCTGGTGGGGCGTAAAAATCCCATCAGAATATTAATGGTGGTCGTTTTTCCCATTCCGTTTTTCCCTAAAATCCCGAAAATCCGTCCCTTTTCGACTTGAAGATTCAGATTATTCAGAACTAACTTGTCACCGTAGTAATGAGTTAGATTCTTACATTCAATAATGTGTTCCATACATGATTTCCCGTTTATTAATAAAAATATCGTTGGGAATATAGTATGTTTACACACAAAAACCATAGAAAAATATTGCAAGTAACGCAAAAAAAACGATACATTAACAAATTATTCGAAGTAATTAAGGCTATTATGAAAAAACTACAACGTTTCATTATTACTCTAACGATAGTAACTGTGATAATAACATCATATGCCCATGCGGCAACTGTACGTGGTTTTGTGCGTGCTTACAGTGGAAATGCACCGATCGCTGAAGCTCTTGTTGCGATCGAACCGCAAAAAGGAACCACCTTTAAGGCACAGACCATGACAGATCGTGATGGCTTTTTCGAATTTCGGAATGTTCCTGAAGGGACCTATAAAATTGCCGGGATGAAAGAATGCTTTTACAGTAATAGTTTATTTGATTTCTATGTCAGTGATGAGGGCGTCTATAATGTAAAGATCAAACTGATCAAAAACGAAAAGGGCGATGATGATATGTCCTACTGTTTTATGATCGGCGGTATCGAGGTTGAAGCAGCGGGACGAGATATTGTACCCGAAGAAATTGCTACCACCCGGAAAATTGATTCCGGAGAGATCGATCACTTGCAAGCATCTAACTTGGGTGATGTACTGACATTGATACCCGGTGTGGAAAAATCCGGTCAGATGGGCTTGGCAAAACAACAAAATATCGGTTTGCGCAAAGTAAAACGTTCCGATACCGGTCTTTATGGCTTTGATTCCTTCGGTACCAGTATTGTTGTTGACGGGAATGAGATCTCCGGGGATGCGCAAGCAGCCGGATATGTCAGTGGTTACGCGGCCCAAAGTGGAACCGATCTGCGAACCATCCCTGCAGATAATATTGCCAGTGTTGAGGTTATTACCGGTATCCCTTCGGTTGAGTATGGGAATTTTACGGATGGTGTTGTAAAGGTCGAAACAAAAAAAGGACAAATCAGCCGACGGTTTAAGGCAAAAATAAATCCTGATACAAAAGGATTTTCCTATAACGGTGGACATGAGTTTGATAAAGCGGTTTTTGATTATCATGTGAATTACAGTTACAGTGAACGCAATTTGCGAAAAATAGGGGATGAGTATCAACGGATTTACGGCAGTGCAAATCTTTCCCGCTCGTACTTTGACAATAAACTTGATGCCCGCCTCAGTGCAACCTATACCCGTATTTTTGATGATGAAGAACCCAATGATGAGTATCATACACAAAACACTAATCGCGGATACAGAACTTCCGGGAAGATCAGGCTTAAATATAAACCGGAATCTCACATCCGGTATGATCTTTTTGCCGGTATCGATTTAAAGAAGAAAGATGTTATCAAACAGAAAATGGTCATAGATCAGCTATTCTTACCCTATGGCTCGGATATTAGCAGTGTAGATACCTCTTACTGTTCTATTGTTCACTTGCGGGATACTGTTTTTGTTGCCGGTACGGATTCTATTCTGCGGGTTGATAGTTTGCTTATGATATATCCCTATAATGCTACCGCAAGCCAGCAAGGTATGGAATGGGATTTTTCATTTAAACTTAAACGCAGATCAAATTTCGATCTGGGAAATACAAAAAATAAATTATTGTTTGGCATAGAAGTGGATTATGAAAAAAACACAGGTGAAGGTGTTGTGCTTGATTCGGTTTTTAACTATTACGGACGTACATCCACCAAGCGCTCCTATTCCTTTGATGATTTTCCTTCAAATGTAAAATTTTCACTGTACGCCGAGGATAAGATCTCATTTGACCTCTTTGATCGTCCAATGGATATTTTGATCGGCTTGCGTTATGATCTATTTAATCCTGAACGTTTTCGCATATCCTTTGATGAGGGATTTTCTCTTTTTGATGCAAAGCAAGGAGACTTTTTCTCTCCTCGTTTTAATATGAGATATCAATTATCCGATAAAGTAACACTCCGTGCCGGTACAGGACAAAGTGTAAAATCGGTCTCACTAACCCAAATTTATAAAATACCCAAACATATTTCTTATTATGATACCCTTTTGCAAGTGGATACCGAAAAGATCTTATATCAAGTGAATGAGAATTTAAAATCCTATGTCTCTCAAAAAACCGAAGCATCACTGGATTGGAGGATCAATGAAATTTTAGGGGCTTCATTAACCGGATATTATACAAAAACTAAAAATCGCCCGGGTGCTGCAAGCTATCCGGAAGGCTACGATATTAATCCGGACACCATCAATATAGATTATACTTACGCGATCTATGAGAATGTAGGATGGGAAAATAATTATGGTGCAGAATTTACATTGCGAACAAAACGCATCAATGATATCAAATATGCTTTTAATGCAACCTATCGTTCTAGTCAATCCGGTTCAGAAGCTTTGAGATACGATCCTGATTATCGTGCTACTTCATCTACTTGGGAATTATGGTATCCCGCACGAACCTACTGGCAAAGTAAACTGATCCTTGAAGGGCAAGCCAGCTATCTGAACCAACGTTTTGGATTATGGGTAACCATGGATATCCAATATACACCGTACTACAAAAAGAAGTATATCTATGAAAGTGTCGGTTTTGAAGAAATTAATAATTACGGTGATCCCTATATGTATTATCAAGGAATGTCGTATTGGTATGATACAGAAGTGCAAAGTTATACCGGACAGTGGCTGCTTAATTTACGTATTTCAAAATCATTGAGTAACAATGCAGAGGTTTCGCTGTATATCAATAACTTCTTTGATAACCGCGCGACCTATGTAAGTCCCTACACCGGCTTACAATTTAATTTAAATTCTCCTATTTATTATGGATTGGAAATGAGCGTTAAGTTATAGAAGAAATTATGAAAATAAAAAAACCATATCAAATTCTACTGTTTTCATTATTGTTTATAATGACCTCCTGTTTTTTATCCGAAAGCAAACCCGAAGCTGTTGACGGTAATCTTTCCATTAATTTACGCTTTACGGTATTATCGGAGGAGGATTCCACTATTACAGTACCGCTTGCAGATCTGCCGGTAAAAATATATACCAATGATTATAACATTCCGCCTATGTTCGAAATCACTGATGACAGCGGATTTGTCCATTTTGAACATTTGCCTTATGCCCATTATAATGTAGAAGCCTTTACCATTATTCGACCGAACGAGTATGAAGAAATTGAAGTTGTGGGAGCCAAATCGTTAAATTTAACAGTAGACTCCCTTGGTACTGACATGGTATATACAGATACCGTGTTAATGGAACAATCCAAAAGCGGGCTGAAGATCAATGAAATATATGTTTCCGGACCGCCCAATACTATTTTTTACTTTTATGATCAGTTCTATGAATTATATAATGGAATGAGTGAAACCGTATATCTTGATGGAATGATCGTCCTGCGCCTTAGCAAAACAGCACTTTTCGCGGATACTTTATCAGTGACCTATATCTATCAGTTTCCCGGACAAGCGCTTACCGGCCGGGAGTATCCGGTAGAGCCCGGTAGTTTTGTTGTATTGGCAATGAATGCATTTGATCACAACCTTATCGGCCCCCTTGCCGGGAAAACGGTTGATCTATCCAATGCCGACTGGGAATTTTATAATAATATTGAAGCCGCGGCATATGATAATCCGAATGTACCCAATATAACCAGCAATAACGGACGGGTTTCCCAGAGCAGTAGGGTGGATTTTATGATGAATGTAACCTCAGACGCTTTGGCACTATGTAATGGATCGGATTATGATCAAATAGATGGTATTGATATCAATACGGTGGTTGACTGTGTTGAATATAGTTCAAATCCAAATCATCTTAAGGAAGTACCCTATTCTCTGGATGCGTCGTGGGCAGGTATCGGAATATCTAAATATACCGGACTGTCTATGGAACGTATCCGCCCCGGATTTGATACCAATAATTCCGGAATTGATTTTGTTATACTTAACGCACCGACACCGGGATACCATCATGAATAAATACATTTATACCGGTTTACGGTTTGATTTAAATTTTTCCATCTATGATAGATCGGGAATAAGCGTCAGGATATAGAAAAAATGATGAAAATAAAAAAACTATATCAAATTTTACCGTTCTCATTATGGCTTATCATGACTTCCTGTTTTTTATCCGAGAGTAAACCCGAAATCGTTGATGGCAATCTTACCATTAATTTACGCTTTACGGTATTGTCGGAGGAGGATTCCACTATTGTGTTACCGGTTGCAGATCTACCGGTAAAAGTATATACCAATAATTACAATATCCCGCCTATGTTTGACATCACTGATGACAGCGGATTTGTCCATTTTGAGCATTTGCCCTATGCGTATTATGTTGTAGAAGCCTTTACCATTATTCGACCGAACGAGTATGAAGAAATTGAAGTTGTGGGAGCCAAATCATTAAATTTAACGGTAGACTCCCTTGGTACTGACATAGCATATACAGATACCCTGTTAATGGAACAGTCCAAAAGCGGGCTGAAGATTAATGAGATATATACAGCCGGGCCACCGAATAATATTCAGTACTTTTATGATCAGTTTTATGAACTGTATAATGGAATGAGTGAAACCGTATATCTTGACGGAATGATCTTTCTGCGCCTTACCTGGACAGCACTTTTCGCGGATACTCTGTCAGTGACCTATATCTATCAGTTTCCGGGGCAAGCGCTTACCGGCCGGGAGTATCCGGTGGAACCGGGTGAGTTTGTTGTTTTAGCAATGAACGCATTTGATCACAACCTTATCGGCCCCCTTGCCGGGAAAACGGTTGATCTATCCCATGCTGATTGGGAATTTTACAACAACATCGAAGCCGCGGCATATGACAATCCAAATGTACCTAACATAACTACTAACAACGGACGGGTTTCCCAGAGTAGCAAAGTGGATTTTATGGTGGGCTTAACAGGAGATGCATTGGCACTGTGTAATGGATCAGATTATGATCAAATGGATGGTATTGATATCAATACCGTGGTTGATTGTGTTGAATTCAGCGCAATTTCACACCATCGTAAAGCAGTACCCTATAGTATAGAGGCATCGTGGGCAGGCATCGGAATGTCTAAATACGCCGGACAATCGCTGGAACGTATCCGCCCCGGATTTGATACAAATAGCTCCGGAATTGATTTTATTATTATTAACGCACCGACACCGGGATATCATCATGAATAAACATATTAAGTATATTTTTTCGTTTTACCTGATCGTCATATCTTTTGCTTTTGCATTTGAAGATCCACTTGTATGGAAATCGCAATTTTTAAAACATTATGAAAAACCCTTGAATGTATATTACCTGACGGGTAGCCCCGCGAGTTATATTATGTATCAGGAAAATAAAGAACTGTTTCGTTTAGAAACCCGGTTTGCCGATCTTGCTTATCAGAGATCGTATGATCCGCGTGCCACCCAATTATACCGGGCTGATTTTTCAGCATTTCGCCAAATTAATGAAAGATCATTTTTTTCTGCAACTATTTCCTATGATGAATACAATCAACGTGATGTTTTTGCCTCTATGGAAAAAGATTTTTATGATGATTATTTTAGCATGATCGACTCTACACTTGGAAACACGAAATATTATGGTCCGCAGCTTCAAATAATGTATAATGTTAAATTGGCTGAGCACTTATTTTTCGGTGTTGAGGGAAATTATGGCGTGGAACGCAGTCTGAAAGATACTTTTCCTAAAACCATTACCATTATGCGGAACAGCGGATATCGTGCCGGCCTTGATTATCGGACACAATCTCTAACAATTGGAGTCCATGGCCGTTACTATGACGACCAGACATATTACGAAGCTGTTAAGAGCTATAGCGATGTAAAGACTAAAACCTATATGGGATATAATGTTTTTTATAATGAACTTGCAAGATCCTCTGTGAAAAAGAAGCGTATCCGCAATGGAGTGGAGTACGGCGGACATCTGGGATTTTCTCCGGGTACGAATGTATCGGGGAATTTCAGTATTTCCGGCCTCCAGCGCCTTTCGCGGGCTGAACGGACCGGCTCGACCATCAAACCACGCGGCTTATGGCAGCGGAAGGGTATTCACATGCTTGGGAATCTGAATATTTATCCGGATGGTCTTATAGCCGGACGTTTATATGCCGATTATCTTCACTATACTGACTGGGGAAAATCACTGATCTCTAATGCACTTGTTATAGAAAATGAAGAAATGTATTCCCGCTTTGGAGCCATGCTGATATATAAACCATCCATGATCCAACAGGCATATGTGGGAGCGGAAGCGGGAAAGGTTGCATACGATTATACCGAATATGTTTTTCCTTTTCAGAATATTAGATCCGGGTTGGAATGGAAATTATACACCGGTGCCAATATGTATCTTTCATCTAAAACCCGTTTGATATTCGATCTGGCTTATGAACATGAAATTCCGAAATTTTATTGGGATACTGATTCATTTGATAATACAAGTATTATAATAAATCTTGAACAATCCCTTGCTTTTGGTTATATTGGTCTGAATTTTGAATATATACAGAAGAAACCTGCAAACAATGTTGAAACGATAGACATTCTATCATGTGGTTTGTCGTTTCGTCAAAAATAATAGTTAAAACAAACTAAAGGAGACAGTTATGAAAAAGATGTTAACGATGTTTGTTTGTCTGCTGCTGGCAACAGTTGCATTCGGACAATGGGACATGGTTAAAGGTCCGCTGACCTTTAATGCTCCCACTGACGCCGCGACATTGAATGACACGTCGATTTTGACAGTTGATGGTAATGTTGTTACTAAAACTATCGATTTTGGCGCCAGTTGGGCAGAGATCCTCTTGCCGGATGATGCCAACATGAGACAAATTGATGCTGCAAATGAAACAGTAGCTTACACCTGTGGTGATGACGGTCTTGTTTATAAAACCGTTGATGCCGGTGCAACCTGGACACAGGTTGGCGATACCTCACAATTTGTTGTTGACCTGAAAGAAATTGATGTATTCGATACAAATACCGTTTTTATTTCAGGTAAAGCTGGCTGGTTTATGAAAACAGTTGATGGCGGTACAACATGGGATACAACCATTGTTGACGATCAAGACCTTGATGGCGGGGTTGCATTTGCTTCCGCTACAAATGGTATTGTCTTTGCCGATGGTAATGATGGTATTATCTGGGTAACAGCTGATGGTGGCGATTCATGGACAAGTCATCCTATGACCCCACCTTTTGGTATAGTGTCTAAACGTATGTATGGTGCTTCTGCTGCTGCCCCATCAACCTTTGTTGTTACTGCTTACCACAACGTCATTTATTTATCAACTGATGGTGGTGTAAACTGGGCTTTGACAGGTGATTACACTTATGCATACGAACGAGGTATTGATGTAGAATGTTTTGATGCGAATAATTTCATGGTATTTACATCAGAAACAAATGTTTTCACAACAGCTGATGGCGGTGCTAATTGGGATACTTTATCGGTTGGTACCGGACAATCATGTCGGACAAATGCATTTACATCACTTACCAATGGACTTATTTGGAGTTCATATGGCCAGGAATATTCTACGGTAGACGGATCAACCTTTGTTCCTCTCCATGATTGGCCGGGAATCAGTTTCTGGGGTATTGCATTTCCTGCAGAAGATAAAATTGCTTTATCAGCTTACGCTGGTGGTGAATTTACCATGAGTACAGATAATGGAATGACATTCCCTTATCCTACCAATGCTGCAACAAAAACTAGAGGATCCATATATAAAATTGAATTTATTGATGAAGATACAGGTATTATGGGTGGTTCTTCCGGTTTGATCCTGAAAACAATTGACGGTGGTGACACATGGGCAGTTATACCCACTCCGATGGCTTTATTATCAAATAAACATATCAATATGCTGCATATTGCACCGAATGGTGACATTTTCGCCGGTGGATCTTCAGGTCTTATCATGAAGAGTACAAATGATGGTGATACTTGGGTAGAGGTAGAAAACGATGCCAGCAAGACAATCTATGATATGTGTGTGTTCAGCAATGGACAGGCCATGCTTACTATGTCAAGCGGTCAATTTGCAATAAGCAAATCTACTGCTTTGGATACCTTTGAACTCGTTGCCGATTATGGTTCAATGAACTTCCGTGAAATCAAAGAACGCAATGGTGTTATCCTGGTCGCTGCCAGTGATGATATCTATAAAACAACACCGGATGCCATTGATACGCTTTACAGTGTATTTGATGTACCGAGTGGTAGGGACATGTACTGTCTTGAATTTATTAATGATTCACTCGTATATGCTGCCGGTCAGTATGGTTTGGTTTATCGTTCTTATGATGCCGGAGAGACTTGGGAACAAGTCCTAACCGGTGCGAACAAAACCATCCAGGGTCTTCGTTACAATGGCGACAAATTATGGGCTGTTGGACAAGAAGGCGTCATCATGAGCTTAGATATTCTGGAAACACAAGCCGATTACAGTGAAACCTTTGAAGGTGGAGTAGCTGAATTGACATGGAAAGAGAATACAGCCGGCGCTAATACCGGTGGACTTAATCTAACCGTGGTTGCAGATTCAGCCGGTTTGACGAATGTAGGTATCTATACCGATGATGCATACACCGGTCTGCTTTATGCCGAAACGGATAGAAGGCTGA
>JAYEJI010000025.1:0-5411 GCA_034660515.1 Fidelibacterota bacterium | reverse complement strand
GTCATATCGCCGAAAAGGTGTTTCTACTGCGATCTTAAATGCAGGCTGCGATTATGCAAGATCGCAGGGAGCACAGATCATAGAAGGATATCCCGTGGAACCGGATCCTGTAAAGGGAATTCCCGATGCCTTCGCCTGGACGGGTATTGCCGCATCGTATTTAAAAGCCGGGTTCCATGAAGTGGCACGACGGTCACAAACCAGACCGATCATGAGAAGAGAGTTATAAATTCAAGTAGCATATAACATCAGATCAAACTACATTATTAAAATATAGAAAAGCACATAAATGAAGCATAAAGTTAAAAGGACTTCTGTCGTGAAGAAAATTTTTCGTTATCAATTTTGGCATTTACTGTTTGTCGTAATTTCTATTGCTGTTCTGCAACTATTTATTACCCGCAATGGGAATATTGTAAATGGAGATCTATGGAGTATTGGTACTAAAATATGGTTTTGGCTGGCAATCGCTGTCCCAATTATTCATCAGATCTATGTTTGGATGATCTGGCGATTGGAACTCTATAAAAATACGCTTACATCACGTTATGGAATGCCAAAGGCTTTTAAAATATATAAGATCGGGTTTTCACTTCTCTTTGTTAGTCGATTGATCGTTATCATTTTCTTGGCATTAAGCGATCAAAAGTCACTATCAATAAATCCTGTTTTTGCATATTCTGTAGCAGCAGTGATGACACTTCTTGTAATTTATCTTCTTTATTCTGTAATAAAATACTTCGGCATGGACAGAGCATACGGAATTGACCATTTTGATAAGAACTATAACGAACCCTTTGTAAAAGGCGGGATCTTTCGTTACACAAACAACGGAATGTATATTTTTGGCCTCCTGATCCTCTATTTGCCAGGCTTACTTTTACTATCTAAACTTGCTTTGGCAGTTGCATTATTTAGCCACATTTATATCTGGATCCATTACTACTGTATTGAACGCCCTGATATGAAAGTGATCTATAAAAATGGAAAAATCTCGCAAAGAAATGATGATTATTAAAGTTGATAATTATAGTAAATGTGAATGAAGTTGATCAGGGAGTTTCTTCCGCCAGCGTCACAATATGCCCATCGGGATCTGCGATGTATCCCGCCGTATCACCCCAGGGACGTTCCTGCGTAAGAAACTATGAACGATAAACTATAAATAAAAAAATAGTCTTGTCAATTCAAAAATATGTTATAAATTCAAATAACATATAATATCAGATCAAACTTTTTTGACCTAAGTAATCATATCACTAATTGTGTAAGATTCTCATTCCCCGTTAAAATTATTTTCCAGAGCTGCCTGATTTATTTATGCTTAAGAGCCGAAGGTTAAATAAGTAATTCAAAGGTCTTCATGGGATCATTTATTCAGGGAGGTGGAGTTATGAAAAAATATCTTAATAGAATTTGCCTGATCATCTGTCTGGGTCTTTTAGTCTGCAGCAATGTGTCGTCAGCTGAACCCTATAGCCGCGAAGGTAAAGGATATGAAATATTTGTTTTTGGGCAGTCTATGAGTGGCGATGAAACCAGTGGATTAGGTATAGATATTGCGTTTGAAAATACAAATATCTGGGGAGCGGGTGGTGGACATAATGGAGACTATATTAATATAAATATGGATGTATTTTTTGGCTATATAGGATGGTCCGCCACTGGATATGATGTTTCGATGACCGATCAATATTTTACCATAAAGGGTCTTGATGTGAATATTGATGCATTTCTAATGTATCAAATAACACCGCTTGCAACTGCTGGGATCGGGATCATGATTTTTGAAAATGATGATATTGATATTTTAGAATCAAATTTATCTTTCAATATGGGGGCCGGTGTCCGGTGGGATATTACAGAACAGATATTTGTCAAAGGCCTTTACCGATCTACTTGGACAAAACTTGAAAACACATATAAGAGTCTCCGCTTTGGCGGGATAAGTATCTTAGTGGGCTATATATGGGGATAGGTATTTTAGTAAGCTATATATTCTGAGTTCATTGCAAGTATTTTTTATTTCTTGTAAAAATTCTGTCCGGTTTCCGGCAGATACGTTTAAATCACGGAGGTGTTAAGATGAATAAGCAATTTCAAGGCTTTTCAACAGGTATGCACGTTCGTCGCGATGTATGGTTTTTTCTTTTTCTGGTATTTTTATTCCTTTCCGGTTGCGCGACTAGCGGTATCAAGCAGGTGGACCGTTCCGTTGGGAGCGCGCAAAAAGGATATGTTGAATTCCTTATTAACGAAGGTGCTGAATTCAGTATCATGCGTGAACCCGTTACTGTTTATATTACCCGTCAGAATGAAACGAAAGAACTGGGTTTTGTCGGATCAGATGTACTTTGGGCTCCTGCGGGATATGTAAATCAACTGATCATTGCGGAATCGCCCGGAATCTATACCTATGGGTATGTCTACCAAACAATGGGTAAAGGAATAAGTCCAACAGGAATTGCCGCCATGGCGGTCTTACCGGTCGGATGGGCGGTTTCGCCGGTTTCATATTTAGGTTTAGAACATTGTCACGGTGTCGTTGAAGTGGAAGTATTGGAAGATCATACCTGCACCGTAACATTTTCTCTTGGCTCCAAAGAAATTAAAGGAACGCTCATCAGCAAACGTCTCGATCCTAGTCAATTCAAAGTAGAAATAGGGGAATCCTATAAAGGAGAACCACGAAAAATTCAGAAATAAAGCTCAATAATCGTTTACATTTTATTGTCACCCCGTTGTACGCTAACAAACAAATTTTCCAAGGCAAAAATAATTATTCTTCCGCAAACGCCAACACATGCCCGTCCGGATCGGCAACATATCCCGCCGTATCACCCCAGGGACGTTCCTGCATTGGACTTACCGGCGTTGCGCCGGCATTGAGAGCACGGTCAATATATGATCTAGCATCATCAAGTTTTAAATAAAGTTCACAACGGGGAATTCCTTGTCCCTTACCAGGGTGGGGAAGTGCATCGCCCAAGATTTTTGCAATTCCCTCGTTGGGCATCAGGCCGATCATTACCCCGTTCTCCAGTGTGAATTCCGTCATTCCGGGGACATCCACTACCGGTTCAAGTTGCAGGACGTTTTGATAGAACACCTTGCTTTTTGCCTGATCAGCGACGTATAGGATAAACATGATGTTTTTCATAGATAGCTCCCTTTAGAATTCCACACTTAAATGCAGTTTACCGCCCAAGCCGTCTTCAATGATCCGTTGCAGGGTGGAGACACGGGCTTCTTTAACATCATTCTCTATTTTTGAAATATATGATTTAGTAGTTCCGGCCTTTTTTGCCAGTTGTTCTTGAGTAAGTCCTTTTTGTTTGCGAGCCTCACTAACTAATACGCCTAATCTGAAAATCTCACATTCTTTATCAAATTCATCTCGTATTTTTGTTCCGGGTTTACCGTAGTATTTCTCCAATAGTTCATCAAGTGTCTTGATGTTTTTCATTTTCATACTCCTTTTTGATCCTTTGTGCTTTTCTTATTTCAGAGCGAGGAGTTTTTTGCTTTTTCTTATTAAATCCATTTGCCAGAATGACCAACCTGTTTTTATCAAAAAAAGAGAATATTCTAAATTGTTGGTTTCCTTGTTGCACACGAATTTCATAAAGTCCCTTGCTGTTGTTTATATATTTAAAGTATTGCTCTGAAACCTTTTCGGTATTTTCAATTATATCGATGATCTTAAAAATCTTTTTTTGAACTTTTACTGTTTGTTCATCTACAAAAGATTCAAAGTGGTGCTTATAAGAAATAATTTTTCGTTATTTCAATGATCATCCTCCTTATTATAAGAAAAGTTGCACTAAGGGGCAACAATATTTTGTAAATACCAGAGGAAAATACTTAAATCACGGTGTTTATGTTATTAGAAATATGAATGTGTGATGTGCAACACAAATGATGGATGTAGAAACGCGATTCTTGACCTTCCGAAGCCTTGGCGTAGGAGGTAATCGCGTTTCTTAATATTATGATTTTCAATAGCCTTGGGTTTAAACCCAAGGCTATTGAGTATTTTTACGTTTTAAGATAAACCTCACCGCCCCCACCAAAACGATCAGCAAGGTGATTCCCACCAACACCCATTTGATCATCGAAAAGACCGAGGTGGCCGTCGCCAGCCACATGATCTTATCAGGCCAGGCGGTCAGCATGATCACAATGCCGGTGTTCTCCAGAAGATCGAAGATCAACTGAAGAAAAGGAAAAAGGGCCAGCGTAGAATTCTTGGTCAGAAAATAGATCGCAAACGCGAATAAAAAAGTATAGATGAAAGGAAAAACCAGATCCAGCGTGATCTCTCCAAAAATATAGCGCTGCCGCATATTGTCCGTATAGTTCCCAATGATCTCATAAGCATCCTCAGCGGTATATCCCATTTCGGTATCGATCATCACCGCATGCTCACCTTTGGGTAAGAATTGCGGGAACCATAAAAACTGGAACAACAGAACGATTCCCATTAGGATGAGGATGCTTTTCCAGGAGGCGTATTTTTGGATGAAGGTGCGCATGATATCTCCATAAAAATAATTTAAGCTACAATCTTGCAAATTTTAACAGAGGTCTTATATTACCTTCATCAGCTAAAAATATTGCATCAATATATTTTTTCCGTGTATCTCCCGGCTCCGTAAGATTATAGTGGCTTCCCCATGAAAATATCGGTTTATTAAAAATGTGAGAAACAAGAATATCGGCACATAAACGGGAGTGTCTGCCATTCCCATTTGGAAAAGGATGGATCTTAACCAGGCGGTGTTTATATCTTATTGTTATTTCATCTTCGGAATAGGTTTTATTATTTATCCAGAATTTAACATCATCAATTAGCTTTGAAATTTCAATGTAAATTTGGCGCTTATCAACACCAATGTTTTTGTTTGTACTTCTAAATTTACCGGCCCAACCCCATACCTGATCAAACATGCGTCGATGAACTTCTTTTATAAAGTCAATTGATAAAATTTTATCAATAGGATGTCTTTGTTTTATTGTCCATTCAACGGCAATTTCGATATTCTTTTGTTCAAATTCATCCAGCTCAGCTTTTGTAGAGATAGTTTTGACCAACAATTCTTCGATCTCTTCTTCGGAAATTGGTGTTTGTCCATAATCATATGATAAGTTTAATCCCACAAATACCTCGGCATTTTAAAAACAATTTCTTCTGTTTTCTCATTAATGGCTTTTTTTAGTCTGATCTCAGAGTTTTCCTGATCTTCCAGTTTCATATTTGTTGAAGTTCTTAATACGATTTCTTTAGCTATGTTATAAGCTTTTTCCTGAATCATATTTTCCAATGATTCATGTTCTGGAATAAAACCGTAAATGAATTTCATATTGAGAGCATTGGCTGTTTGCTTTAACACCTTAATAGAAACTGTTCC
>JAYEJI010000024.1:0-5415 GCA_034660515.1 Fidelibacterota bacterium | reverse complement strand
ATGTGCTGTATTATAATCCCCGCATATGACCAAACCTTTCTCTTTATCCTTTCGAATTTTTTCGAAATACTCCAAGCAGAAGTCATAGAAATCCAATTTAAATTGTAAACGGATCTCATCTTTTTGCCCATTAGGGAAATAAATGTTAAAAAAGATGAATTTTTCAAATTCAAGCATGATCACACGGCCTTCTGTTTCATTCCATCCGAATGTAAAGCCGGTTTCGATCTTTTGAGGTTGATATTTGCTATAAACCCCTACCCCACTATAACCTTTTCGTTCAGCTGAATAGAAGTGACTTTCATATCCCGGAAGATCTTTATGCTCAGGTAATAATTGATCTATCTGGATCTTGGTTTCCTGAATACCCAGAATATCCGGCTGAATTTCCTGGATAATATCTCCAAAGCCTTTTTTTGCTATAGCACGTAAGCCATTTACGTTCCAGGATATTAATTTCATGAAACCTCCGTTATGATTGCTGATAAGTTAGTCTTTTTTAATAATTAATAAAATAAAAAAACCTTCCACTTGGGAAGGTTTAAATCTGATATGCTATAAAATATTATGCTTTTTCAATACGATCGGATTTAATACACTGAGTACATACTTTTACCCGTTTAAGTGTACCATTTACTCGAATACGAATACGTTGTAAATTGGGTTCCCAACGACGACGGGTTCTATTATTAGCATGACTTACATTGTTGCCGTATTGTGGCTTCTTACCGCATATGTCACAAACTTTTGCCATTTTATCTCCTTCACATTATCAAAAGCCTGCTAATATCTTACATTAATGGCAACAAATCAAGTGTTTTTTATGATTTTATAAGCAAAGAAGTGAAGGAGCAAAGAGTTTTAGTTTTCGGTGTTCAGCTTTATACCTAAACAATGGCCTGCAATATGCCATTTACCATCTATTTTGTTTATATCCAGTCCCAATAATTGAATCAATTCATCTCTTGGATCTATAATGGGGCCTAATCCAAGAACCTGATCAAAGCTTTCAATAAGTTTATATGAATTGGGATTGTCAGAATTAGTGGAAAAGATTATAATCGCATCGCGAAGTGATGAATTGATCTCATGATTCAAGGCATATTGGTAACAATTCTTTTCATTATGGAGTGTAAAATGAATGCTTTTAGCAAAATATAAAGGAGCAAGCACTCCGAAGGTTAGATCGGCAATTGATGTAAAAGATAAAGGACAATAAGCATTTCCTGGTCGAAAGAGTTTAAAAGCATTTCCTACTGCTTGCGCAGCAACAAGAACGTTATATTGCGAAAAAGAATAGTTATTTAATAAAAATGCCGGGGCATCCAGTCGAACATAAGGCGGTTCAAATGGATGATATTCCATCTTTTTGCGATCTAACTTTTTATATTCTAACGATGAACTTGAGGTGAAATCTAATTTAAAGGAAATACCCTGTATCAATAAAGCCAATAATAGTATAAGATCATTTTCAATTCTATCCATTGAGATAATAATTTCACCTGTTTCTTCCGGGATATCTAATGACAGGCAAAGCTCAAGTAATTCCGAGTAAGTATATTTACAGCTTCCAAATTCCATGGCGATCTTATCCGGAAATTCCCGGGCATGTTGCATGATTACTGATGCAAAATTCGGGAACGGAACAATGTGTTCTTCATAAGGGATATTTAGAAATGATCTTTTGTGTGTCATTTTATCCTCTTTTCATTTAGTTTAAGCTGGAATGAGGTGTAGGGTGTGGGGGTATGTATATTAACCGGATTGATATCTATACTTAATCAGACAGTATAATTTTTTAGATATTTTTTGACATGTAGAGATAATGTGCTCTTTTTCATTTTCAGTTATATATCCAATTTCATTTGCGATATATGTTTGTGTTTGAACTTCAGCATTAGAACCTTTAGCTATATAGAAATAACGTATACTTAATTTATTTGACCCGCTCTCATCTCCTTCACTAATATTACTGGAAATACTGACTACGGCCCTTCTAATTTGGTCTCTCAATCCAAAATCCTTATTAAACAGTGGTTTTCTTGTTATATTATAGATATAGATTGCCAAATCTTTTGCTAACTTCCAGACCTCTAACTCTTGAAAGTTTCCCATTTCGTCCTCCTCAATAATTTCGAATTGATTCACAATTCTAGTTTATATTTTATTTCCCCCAAGCCTCATACCATATACCTCATACCTTATTATCTTATCAAACTTCGAAAGGTTTTTAATCGTTTGCCAATTTTTGTCATATCAAGCGTTTCCAATGTATCGGTTGAAAAAGATTCCACAAGAAAAGAAGCCATAACTGTTCCCAGTATCATCGCCTCTTGATAATCTTCAAAAGTCAATTCTTTGGTGCCTCTTTCGGCAAGATAACCCATAAATCCACCCGCAAATGCATCTCCTGCGCCTGTAGGATCAACCAATTGTTCTTCGGGACAGATAGGATAGACGGCATGCTGTTCATTATGAAAAAGCTCTGCACCATATTTGCCTTTTTTAACGATCACGGTATGAGGGCCCAGGTCTTGTATGAATTTAACACCATCTGTCAGATATGCTTTTTTGCTCAGTTGTATGATCTCTTCGTCATTAATAATAATAATATGTGAGCGACTCATGGCTTCAAGTAATTTATCGCGACTTCTATCAATCCAGAGATTCATGGA
Organism: Fidelibacterota bacterium; assembly: GCA_034660515.1. Taxonomy (GTDB): domain Bacteria; phylum Fidelibacterota; class Fidelibacteria; order Fidelibacterales; family Fidelibacteraceae; genus M50B103. Next base: position 2,740 of record JAYEJI010000024.1, on the reverse strand, counting down.
ATCCAAGCCAACCAAGGGCTTTTCTTCCATTTGATCAAGCACTTGAAGCTGAAGTTCCGGATGTATATTGGCCAGGAAAAGAAAATCTGTTTTTTTGTATGATGGCGGTAATACAGGTGTGAATGTCTTAAATACATTTAATTCAGTGAAGATCGTGTCACGGTTCTTCATGTTTTTTTTGTATTCACCACCCCAGCGAAAGGTTTTTCCTTTTTTAATTTCAAGACCTTCAAGATCAATATTACGCTTTTTGAAACCATTTATCGCATATTGAGGGAAATCCTTACCGACAACACCTACAATACTAACCGGAGAAAAATGCTCTGCTGCCAGACTGAAAAAGGTTGCTGAGCCACCTACTGCGTCATCTCGTCTGCCTTTAGGCGTTATAACCGTATCTAATGCAATTGAACCTACAACAACTAGTGACATGTTTCTCCTATTTTACAAAAGTACACTTATTTATTGCCATTCCGGCAGGTGATGTGACACGATAAAAATATATTCCCGAAGCCAAATTACTTGGGGACCATTTTACACGATGATAACCCGCTTCCATATTACGAGTGATCGTATCATCGATCTTCCTACCTTGCAGATCAAAGAAATCAATACTTACCTCCCCTGCTTCAGGTAAAGCAAAATAGATCTGAGTACTTGGGTTGAAAGGATTCGGATAGTTTTGGAATAATTTAAATTTTTCAGGAATACCGGCATTATTGATCGAAGAAACGAATTTTTCTTCCACTAATATAAATTTCACTGCATCCGCACGCAGAACACTGCCGCTATTCGTATTCCCGCCGTTATCCTGAACCCTCAAGGTCACTTCGACATCCTTCGGTAAATCATATTCACCGATCGAGACCCATGAGGCGCTGTTTGTGTTCTGGTTGATCACGACAGTATCCTGGGGGACACCGTCAATTAAAATAATATAATGGGCATGATCATGTGCATTAACGGTCTTAGGAATAATAAATTTAATATCGTAGCTGCCGCTAAAATCGAACGTTTTTATAAAATCTGCGTAAACACCACTTGCAGTTCCGCTGGATGATACGTAAACGCAACGGCTTGTCGCTAACCAGGCCGTCGCAACACTCGTAAACCATCCGGCTCCTCCTTCCGCATATCCCGTTACATCCTCATTATCGACTAATTTGAAATAGCTCGAAGCATCGGCAAATATCGGAATAAGTTTATACGGATTTCTCGGATCATCTGTTTCAATCGTTAGTACATCATTATATTCACAAAAATAATCTGCGTAGAATTTGATCGGGATCTCTTTGATTTCCATGGGTGCCAGTGTTAGGGGAAAAGTCTCATCAATATATATCTTTGAACCAAAAACTGAAAATTTGGAAATATTCAGTTCTTGTTTTCCCATATTTGACAGTTTTAATAGATAGGTGGCTGTATCGGAAACGCTGATATCTCCGAAAGTGATCATATCCGTTTCCATAACAAAATTCATATCAACTACAAGAGGTGTAATACGAACAACATCAAGTCCCATATCCAAGGTTGAATCGAGATTCTCAAAAGTGATCGTATTGCCCGTCCCTGCTTCAAGTTCAAAGAATCCCACATGCTGCCAATGGTCTCTTCCCAGTAGTGTTTCATCGATCATAACAGTATCATTTATGCTACTGTTATTTGCGACGATCCTGACCGAATCGGTCGTACTTCCCGGTCCGTGGAAAAAGACGCTGTAAGTAAGGTCTTCTTCGATATCCGGCGTAATCGTAACCGAACCAAGCCCGGAAAGAACTCTTCCTGTTAGATCCCATAATTCGGTAGTTCCATCATAATCTTGCCATGAACCGGAACCTTCGACGAATTCGTCTGACCGGTCATCTATAAAAATATCATCAGGCACATAATCCAAATGGACTTTTGCCTGATTTCCCACACTGTCGCAAACGGCTACGGAAACTTTAGCCAGTTCATCAGCCGGAATACCTTCGATCGTTTCCCACTGGTTTGTTCCCGTTATTGAACAATCCATGCGTTCATATTCTTCATATTTGTTCTTTATGGTGATAAACGGTTCGTTTACCTGAAAAACCGGGCCGTCCGTGATCATTTCAAAGCGAATTTCATCACCGTCAATAATCTCATTGACCGTTAATACGGGAACGATGGTATCTTCAGGATTGATCCATAAACGCATGGCTTCTACATCTTTGGCATACATGAATTCGACGCCATATTCATCAGCAAATTTGTGCATATATGTATTCACGGAATCCATACCGGGAAGAAAATCATTTTGCGGTAAATGCGACCACAAACATACCATTTGATCATTTCCATTTGCAGCTTCCTGGAATAATGTTTCAACATGTCTTACTGAATACATGTTCGTGAACGCCAATGAGCGTAAACGCCATTGTTTGAGATTACCTTCGATCTGATAATTATCGGCATTGGGATGATACGGCACAAACGCATCCGGTGATTCGGACCAATCAATATAATTATTAATAGGTTCTGTCAAATTGGTTCCTTTTGCGGGATAGCAATTCGACATATCAAAAGGAATAAACCTTTCCTGATACGCTTGCCACACATTATCCATGTAGTGCCATCCGCTTCGGAAAGAAATGGGAAAAATATCATCCTCAATGAGAAATTTGTTTAAGCATTCTTCATAATCAGCCTGATTCGTTGTAAAATCAAGTCCCTGGTTATAATAATACATCCCGTCTCCATCGTAATCGGACCAGTAATA
>JAYEJI010000023.1:0-19935 GCA_034660515.1 Fidelibacterota bacterium | reverse complement strand
TCGTCTTTGGCGATTCTTCGGTCGCATGGAGTTATTTGAATGACACCGTGCTGGATGAAAAAGTTCCCTTTGCAGTTTATAAATACGATCCCGATGGTACTGTGCAACGCCAGTTTGTAGCTATATACGAAGACCAGGTAGTTGGAACAGAAGGTACTTGGGATCAGGGTATTGCTTCTGCGTATACCGCAACCAGCGGTTACGAAGAGATCTACTGTTATGGCAAAACCGGAGGCGAATATCAGGTTGCGGATGAAACTGCATATATTGCAGCTAACGATATCTACTCCGCACCATCAAGTACTGGGTGGGGCGCACCGGGCAACCCCGTTGGCTATGCTTACATTAACCGTCTGATCGTTGCCATGTATCCCGAAGGAGAAATCGGACCACCTGTAGATGGTACGATCATACGTTTCAATACCTATAAACCATTGGATATAGATGACGTATTTGCGTTCAGCACAGCGGGACTTGAACCCGTCAATAGCGATTCGCTCATGCAGGCCGCAATTGAGAAGATCAATGTATTTCCCAACCCTTATTACGGGTATGTTACGATCAATAATCCCTATTTTCAACCTTATGTAACCTTTACCCACTTACCACCACGGGCTACGATCAAAATATTCAATTTGGCCGGTATATTGGTAAAAACGATCGAACATGACAATGCAAGTTCACAATTTGTAAAGTGGAATCTAACCAATGCCTCCGGTATCCGCGCCGGTAACGGTATGTACATTGCACATATCAGCATGCCGGAGCAGGGTAGGGAGAAGATATTGAAATTTATGATTGTGAGGGGAGAAAGACGTTAAGACGTAACGCGTAACGTGTGACTCGTAACGCGTGAACAATAAACAATGAACAGTTTTTAATAGCCTTGGGTTTAAACCCGTGGCTATTGATGATCGAAATTAATAATAGGCCTTCGTAAAGTAGCCATAAATCTCCACACCCCCACACTCCGAACCCCGAACTCCGATACTGTCTTTTTGCTACGCAAAAAGACAGCCCTCCGCCGGGCGGCGAAGGGCTTCTCTCAGAAGGAGGTAGAGGGTTTTCTTTTATCTGCGTTTGAACGTGTTCCTAAGGAAGGCGGGAACGTTCATATCGTCTTTTTGTTTCTCTTCCAGGGGAAAGAAGGTATCTTCGACCTGAATATGCTCACCGAAGATCTGGATATCGGAACCTTTGGGCTTCGGGGGTTTATGTCCTTCAAATATAACAATTTGTTCTTCTTCCTGAGCTTGCGTGATATCAATTTCCTTGATCGGAGCTTGTTGGATATCAAGCGGCGCGTTCAAAGGAAGCGATTCTTCACTTTGAGGTATATCTGTTTCGTTCAGGTCAAATCCCGTAGCGATAACCGTTACGGACAATTTATCTTTCATGTTCTCATCGATCAAGGCACCGAATACAACATTGGCATTTTCACCGGCTTCATCGTAGATCAAGGATGCGGCTTTGCGGACTTCATTCAATCTCATGTCCGTACCGCCCGTAAAATTGATCAACAAGCCACGGGCACCCTTGATGGAATTGCTTTCCAACAACGGACAGTGAATGGCGTTTTCGACAGCTTTCATGGCGCGATCCGGACCGCTGCAAGTACTTACACCGATCACGGCGGGGCCTTTGCGGTTAATAATGGTTCTAACATCGGCAAAATCCAGATTGATCAATCCGGGTTTGGTGATAAGGTCGGAAATTCCGGACGTTCCCTGATTTAAAATGGAATCGGCAATGCTGAAAGCTTCCGTGCATTGAGTGTCGTCATCAATGATATCAAACAATTTTTCATTGGGAACGATGATCAGGGTATCGACATGCTCACGCAGACGTTTAATACCTTCCAAAGCACGCTCCATGCGAATTTTGCCTTCAAAATGAAATGGTTTTGTTACAAAACCGATCGTTAGGGCGCCTGTATTTTTTGCGATCTCGGCGATCACGGGCGCTGCACCTGTTCCGGTGCCCCCGCCCATACCTGCCGTAATAAAGATCATATCCGTATCTTTGACAATGTCTTCAAGACGATCTTTACTTTCCAGTGCGGCATGATAACCGGTGCTTGCATCGGTTCCGGCACCCAGCCCCCGCGTTTTGTTCGCACCGATCTGGATCTTGATCTCTGCTTTGTTGGCATTCAGGGCCTGTGCGTCGGTATTGACTGCAATAAATTCTACTCCGCTCAGATCTTCTTTGATCATGCGTTGTATGGCGTTCCCACCAGCACCGCCAACACCAATGACCTTGATCTTTGCTCTTTGGTCTTTTAATCCATCATATTCGATCAACATAGGATCCTCCGTTTCTTTATTTTATTCTTTTTATATTTTAGAAAAATTCCGATAAGCGTTCTTTTAACTTATTCCATAGGGTTATTTTGGATTGTCCCGATGGGAATTTAGGTTTCAGGTTGCGTTTGTTGGCCGAATGCAGGAGTCCGATCCCGGTGGCAAAATCCGGAGTGTAGTCTTCTTTTTCCAAACCGTTCATGTGAATGGGGTAGCCAACCACGCAATTTGTGTTGAAGATCTCTTCAGCCAGAAATTCGATACCGCGAAGGAGCGATCCGCCGCCTGTCAGGACAATACCGGCATTCAATTGCATTCCTTTAATGTGTTCCTTTGCCAGAAGAAATATCTCACGGATACGAGCTTCAATGAATTCCGACAATAATCCGGAATTCAGGGCCATATCCACTTTTCCGTTCACCGGTTTGATATAAAATTCTTTAATACCCTGGATCTTAGCCAATTTAGCTGTGGCAAAACCGTATTGTTTTTTTATACGTTCAGCTTCAACAAAGGATGTGCTTGCCAGCGAAGCGATATCACGGGTCACGATCTCCCCGCCAAAACCCACGATATGGGTGCTGACGAGATGGCCGTTTTGAAAAATAGTGATATCCGTAGTACCACCGCCGATATCAATAAGGCAAACACCGAGGTCCTTCTGATCATAGGTTAGAACAGACTCTGCCGAAGCCAGAGGTTCCAGAACAATGTCATTGACGTTCAATCCGGTCTTTTGAACGGAGTTCACAAGATCACGGGCATTATTAATGGCTGCCGTGATCACATGAGCTTTCAAGGTCAGTTTGCTCCCGGACATACCCAGTGGATTTTTCACGATCATCTGATCACCGATAATATATTCCTGGGGAATAACGTGAATGATCTCACGGTCAATGCCGATATTGATGTTCTTTATCGAATCCTCAAGGCGGACCATGTCCTTTTCGTCGATGATATTGACCTTTTTCGCATTGTCAGGCCGGTTGATAGAGATCGCGTGTTCGGTATCCATACTGCGGATATGGTCACCCGCTATACCTACCGTTACTCCGGTGATCTTCTCAACACCTGAATTTTCCAGGGCTTGTGCAACGGCGCCTTCAATGGATGCACGCATTAGGTCGATATCCACGACCACACCGCTTTTCATGCCGGAAGAAGGTACTTTACCCACGCCCAGGATGTGGTATTCGGAAACACTTCGGTCGTATTCCCCCACGATGGCGCAGATCTTCGTCGTCCCGATGTCCAAAGCACTTAAGATGATTTTTTCGTTCATAGTTTTTCTCATGGTTTAATCACGTACAATAACTTGCCCGTTAAATCGTAAACTGACATATTTATAATCGCGCATATCGATATTATCACGATGCATTTTGGCAATAAAAGCATCAAGAATATCGAAACGTTTTTCCAATTCTTTTTTTCCAAGATAAACGAGAGGATACTCACTGTCTTTTTGAATGATCCATCCCTTTTCCTCCGACCATGTGATATGAGAACAATAGGCCCTGATCTCATCACTGAATTGTTCGACATAATTCACAAAATTGATCGCATGCCGTATATCCGGATGAAAGGTCGGTTTGCCCATCTCAAAGGGCAACTCACGATCCACACCCCTTATGACCGGAATGGAATCTTTAGGATAGTTATTCGGTTCGGGTAGCATGGTGGCAAAAGCATCCAAAGCGTAATCTTCCTTTAAACGGATCATGACCACCGGCTGCCTTTCGATCACATGGATGTTCACAATATCCGGGAATTGCCGGCTGATATAGGCATTGTAAATATAAGGCTCGTCGATCAAGCGTTGGATCCCTTCGCCTAGATCAAGGTCGAACATATCGGCACCCTGATGAATGCCGCTGATATGAATGACCTTTTCCTTCGAAAGCTCATATTGACCGTGAACAAAAATATGATTGACGGTAAAGACCACCTGGTCCCGGCAATATAGCAGTGCCAGGATGAACAAGAGAATAAAACCCGCAAGCTTTAGAAACTTGTTCACAAAGGATCTTTTATGTGCTTGTTCAGGATACATTGAATTCCTTATATAGTTTATCCGATACCTGCCAGATGTCTCCGGCACCTATGGTCATCACGATATCGTTCTTTTTTATTTGTGGAAGGACGATCTTGTGAACATCCTTTAATTTTCCGGCATAGTAGACTTCTTCGAAGCCCTGTTCCTTCATCAGTTTAATGATCATCTTACTATCCACACCCGGGATGGGCTTTTCCCGTGCAGGGTAGATGTCGGCAAGAAAGACCTTATCGGCATGATGCAAAGATCTTGCAAAATTATCGGCAAAATCCTTAGTGCGCGAAAAAAGATGCGGTTGAAAGATCGCCAGAATACGACGATCGGGATGTAAGATCCGCACAGCCGTAAGTGTGGCGTTGATCTCTGTTGGGTGATGTGCATAATCATCATAAAAAAGCACATCATCGCTTTGATGACGAAGTTCAAATCGTCGTTCTACGCCCGCAAAAGCTTTAATTCCTTCTCCGGCACTCTTCATATCCAAATGCAGAAGATAGGCCGTTACAAGTGCTGCAGTAGCGTTAAATACATTGTGTAAGCCGACTTGATCGATCGAATAAACGCCGATCTTATCGTTTTTATAGCTCAAGGTAAAATGTGAGCCGGTATCATAGGAAATATCACTGATCCGAAAATCTGCTTCCTGCTTGGTTCCGTAGCTTACGTAGGGTCGGTCGATCATGGGAAGCAAAGACCTTGCTTCGTCATCGTCATAGCATAAAATGACCGATCCGTTCTCGGGCACGCTATTCGCGTAAGCCAAAAATGTATCTTTCATATCCTGAAGATCTTTATAAATATCCAAGTGGTCCGCATCAACATTGGTAATGACTGCGAGTGTAGGGGGGAGAGCTAAAAATGTTCTATCGTACTCATCAGCCTCAAAGATCACATAGGTTTTCGAGTCCATGCGGGCATTGGTTTGAAGATTTTTTATGATCCCGCCGATGAACATGGAAGGATGCGAGCCACAGGCATCCAAAGCCGAAGCGATAATGGAAGAAGTAGAGGTTTTTCCGTGAGTGCCCGCAACTCCAATGCGAATGGGCCATACAGAGAGGAGCATACCGAGAAATTCAGCCCTGCGTATGAGTTTGATACCATTATTTCTTGCCTGACGGAATTCCGGATTATCTTCTTTGATCGCAGAGGAATAAACAACAACATCGGGAGATATGATATGATCCCGATGATGACCGATATCGATCGTTGCTCCTAAAGAACGCAGATGACGAGTAATGCTGGTTTCGGTCGTATCCGAACCGCTGACAATAAAGCCAAGCCGTATCATAACATCAGCAATACCGCTCATCCCGATACCGCCGATCCCGATCATATGGATCTTTTTGATAGAACCGAAGACTGTTGTGATCCTGTTATCTTGCATATCTAACTCCAGGCATAAATATTTTTAAGCTGATCCATTACTTTCCGGGCGATCTGATGGTCTGCATCCTCTTTGTCTTGAGGAAAGCAATCTGCCATGTTCTTTAGTTTCTCAGGGTTATGGATCATATTGTTCAGATGTTTTAGCATAGGTTTATCGGGAAATTCACTTTCTTCAACAATTACGGCACAGCCCAGGGCTTCAAGAGCTTTTGCATTATAATATTGATGATTCCCGGCTGCAGTTGGAAGGGGAACCAATATGGCCGGTACACGCATGCGCTCGATCTCTGCCAGAGTGAGAGCACCGGCGCGGGCTATGACCATGTTCGCCGAGGAATAAGCTGCTGACATATTGTCAATGAAAGAAAGCAGATGAATGGCCTTGTGTTCACAAAATTGTTGACAGAGCATATTGTAGCTGAAATTCCCGGTCTGCCAGAGTACCTGGATATCATATTTGTGAATCCAGGGTTGTATTCGTTTTGCAATATATTTATTGACGTTCAAAGCACCCTGAGATCCGCCGAAAATAAAAATAGTGAATTTATTGGGATCCAGACCCATGATCTTCCTTGCTTCTATAGTATCAATATGCTCAATAGATGATCTGACCGGATTACCGCTCTTGATAAATAAAACATCATCTTTGATATGTTCTTTTACCGCATCGTAAGCATAAAATAGTCCCATTGCCCGTTTAGCCAATACACGTGTGGTCACTCCGGGGAATGCATTCTGTTCCTGAACGAAGAGCGGGATATGTTTACGATGTGAGATCAATCCGGGCAATAATGAAACATAACCGCCTGTAGCGATAGTCGCAACCGGATCCAGTTTATGATAGAGTTTCTTTATTTTGATCCAGGAAACCAGCAATCTGAAGGGTAGTATAAAGTTCTGAAGTAAAGAAGCGATCGAAATATAGCGTGAAAAGCCTTTTATAGGGACCAAGGTATAGGGATAATCATATTTAGGTGCCAGGCGCTGCTCGATACCGAATTTGGATCCGATATAATGACATTGAATATGAATATCCTTCGGCAGGTTTTTTCCCTGCTTGCGAATGGCATCGGCGATTGCCAGAGCCGGATAATAATGTCCGCCCGTACCGCCGCCGGTTATAATGATGTTGTAAGTATTATTTTTAGAGTTCATGTAAAAACTCCGCTTTCTTTTGAATCTCGTGCTGGGATTGCTTTACGATATTCATACAAATACCAATAAGTGAAAGATTCACCAGTAATTGAGATCCGCTTTTTGAGATGAATGGCATGGGAAGTCCGGTTACAGGACCAAGTCCTACACAGACCGCGGCATTAATCAATGCATAATAGATCAATGCAAAAGCTGTGGCGAACATAATGCTTTTCCCAAATGGATCGTTCACATGTTTTGCCAAACGTAACATGGAAATGAATAAGACAACAAAACCGATCAGGATCAGCAAAGTGGTAATAAATCCAAGTTCTTCTCCGGCAATAGAGAAAATAAAATCCGTATGAGCTTCCGGCAGAAATAGATTCTTACCGGTACTGTTCCCAAAACCACGACCGAAGAAACCTCCGCCCGATAGGGATATTAAAGATTGACGGATCTGATAATTTCCGTTACTGATGTCTTCGGGATTTAAAAAAGCAATGATCCTGCCCCGGCGATAGGGAGATAGCCAGATATAAGCCGAACCGGCAATAGTCAGTAATCCGGAAATAAATCCAAGTTGTCCCAACGAAGCACCCGAGATGAAAAGAGTCGTTGCAACGATAATGAATAAAGAAAAGGCTGATGAGAAATCCGGTGTCATGGCGATCATGGCAATAAGCAGCAATGAAATGATCATAACCGGCATGAGCCCCCGCCTAAATTGGCCAAGTGTTTCCTTATGATTGACAATATAGGTGGAAACATAGATGATCAAGGCGAATTTTACGATCTCAGCCAATTGGAAAACATTCCGGCCTCCTAAAGAGAGCCAACGGACGGGAGAACTGCTCCCGGCAGTAAATTTTTTGATCAATGTCATCGCCATTAAGCCGATCGCGATCAGAATAAATAGCCAAGATAATTTTTTAAGTACCTTATAATCAATAAGATAAAATACAAAACCGATCATGAGAGAAAGAACAAGGTATTTAATATGGCTCTCAAAGAAACTGTTGGCATTTCCGTCAATATTAAATGCAACACGCGAACTTGCCGAGAAAAGGATCAGCATACCGCCGCAGATAAGCACCAGCAGTGTGATGGCAAAGACTTTAAAACTGAGTGGATATTCTATTTTATTTGCCTTCATTTCCCAGATCCATAATTGTTTTTACAAGTTGTTTAAAATGATCTCCCCGTTTTTCAAAATTCTTGTACTGATCAAAACTTGTACAAGCGGGTGAGAGGAGAATTGCATCACCCGGATGAGCCTCACGAAAAGCACTCATAACGGCGATCTCAAGATCACCGCAGGGAATAGGATTGAATTCAGCTAACTGATCGATGATCTTTGCGCTGGCTTCCCCGATAACATAGATCTTGTCGTTTTCGCTCAGATAGGGCGCCAATTCACGGAAATCACTGTCTTTATCCCGGCCACCCAGTATGAGATGTAATGGAGAATTAAAGCTTTGAATGGCCATTTTGACCGAGTCGATATTTGTTCCTTTGGAATCATTATAGAATCTTATATTTCCGGCTTCACCGGCGAACTCGATGCGGTGCGGAATACTTTCGAAATTCCGTAGCGATGTAAAAATACCTTCGTGATCATCAATAAAAGGTGAAACGGCCGATGCCGCCGAAGCAATATTGTATTCGTTGTGGATCCCGAAAAGTTTGATATTGTTCTTGTCCAGGCGATGCCATTTTTCATTTAATTTGAATGAAAAGGTCTTGCCGTCAAAATAGGCAATGGAATCCGGAAGCTTCTCTTTTGAAACAGGGATCACATAGGCCTTGGTTCTGGCATGTTTATTAATGACCTCATCATCCCGGTTAAGGACGGCAAAATCTTCTTTTTCCTGATTGATCAGTATCCGGCATTTGGTCAGAGCATAATCAAGAAAAGAATCATAGCGATCAAGATGATCCGGTGTGATATTCAATAGAACGGCTACATTCGGACGGAAACCCTTGGTGGTCTCCAACTGAAAACTGCTAATTTCGGTTACATACATGGGGTGAGACCCGCTGACGATGGCTGTGTAAACGGCTTGTGAGAAAGAATGACCGATATTACCACAGGCAATTGCCGGAATTCCCGATCTTTCAAGCATATCCGCGATCAGAGTTGTCGTTGTGGTTTTACCGTTTGAACCGGTAACGGCAATAATGGGACTTTCGGTGAACCAACTGGCCACTTCGATCTCGGAATAGACCGGAATATCACGTTCGTTCAGCAATTGCACAATAGGGGAGGAAGTCGGGATCCCCGGACTGAGGATCACGAAATCGGAATTAAGGATATTTTGACTGTGCTGTCCAAATTCATAAGAAATACCATGTTCATCAAAGATCCTTAAAAGATCCTCTGCTTTCCGGTCCTCATTACTGTCGCTTACGAGCACTTTTGCATCGTGCTTAGCTAACAGGATAGCGGCGGAAATTCCGCTTCTGCCAGCACCTAAAACCGTAATGTTCTTATCTGTTACTAGCACTTTTATTCCCTCTTAACGAATTTTTAAAGTTGCCATTGACATCAGTGCACAAAGAATACCCAGGATCCAAAAGCGAATGACCACTTTCGTCTCCGGCCAGCCTTTTTCTTCAAAATGATGGTGCAGAGGCGCCATTAAAAACAGGCGTTTACCTGTGCCGCTTGCACGTTTTGTATGACGGAACCAACTGACTTGCAGTACAACGCTCAAAGCTTCAATAACGAATACCATACCGATCAGTAAAAAGACGATCTCTTTCTTTAATAAGATCGCGACCGTTCCAAGTGCGGCGCCGTAAGCCAGTGAACCCGTATCACCCATAAAAACCTCGGCAGGCCGGGAATTAAACCAAAGAAACCCGACCAGTCCACCAACCATAGCGGCAAGATAAACAGTTAGTTCACCTGTTGTAGGTAAATATAGAATTCCTAAATACTGGCTATAGTCAACACGGCCGGACAGATAGGCAAGACCCAGTAAAACAAATGAAGCCAATGCCATCAGACCGGCGGCCAATCCGTCCAGACCATCTGTCAGATTAACGGCATTTGAAAATCCGGTTATGTATAAAATGACCATAGGAGCATAGAAAATACTGAAATTGACCATTACATTTTTAAAGAAAGGAATTGATGTAGCCGTTATCATATTAGGATCGGAAGGATACAAATACATGAAGAGCGCTACAATAATACCTATTGCGATCTGTCCCATAAGCTTATAACGGGCAACCAGGCCCTTTTTCATCTTCTTAACGACTTTCAGATAGTCATCAATAAACCCGATAGCTCCCATCCAAAAGGTTACGAACATTACAAGAAGTACGTATTTGTTGCTTAGATCGCCCCAAAGCAGAGTAGGGACAAAGACGGCAAGATGAATGATCAAGCCGCCCATGGTCGGAGTTCCGGCTTTCACATGATGGGTTTCCGGACCTTCATCGCGGATGGTCTCACCAATATGATGTTTTTTTAATGCGCGTATGATAACCGGGCCCAGGAAAAATGTGATCAGCAATGCTGTAATGGCCGCAGCTGCAGAACGAAAGGAAATATAACCCAGCATATTCAACCATGTAATTTGATCGCGCAAGGGATATAACAATAGATACAACATATTACATATCCTTTATAAGAGAGATGATCTCTTCAATGGCTACGCCGCGTGAACCTTTGAATAGAACAATATCTCCAGGTTTTATTGCGGAAAACAAAGTATCCGCAAGATCTTTTTTCGTCTCAAAATGCTCTGTGTAAGCAATACCCCTCTTTTTGGCAGTTTCTACAGTATGCCGACTGTCCTCGCCGTAACATAAGAGATGCGAAATACCCGCATCTACGGCCAAATGAGCAATGGCTTCATGACTTGAGCGGGCTTCTACGCCCATTTCCAGCATATCACCGAAAACCATCAATTTTTGTCCCTCTGATTTCATTGCCTGGAGCGCTTCAATAGCGTTTTTCACTGAGAATGGATTAGCATTGTAAGTATCATCGATCAGAGTGATACCCTTCCAGACTTCCATTTTCCCCCTGCCGGCTATCGTTTCGTAGCTTTCAATGGCAGAGATGATATCAGATGGGTCCATTCCCATGGTAAAGGAAAAAGTATAAGCCGCAACGGCGTTCTGGGCGGCTCCCTTACCACTGCTTTTTAGTTCTATTTTCTTATTATCAATTGAAAGAACATAACATCCGTCTTCATTGATGTGATCAATATTGAATTTGATATCCGCTCCATTCTCTAATCCGTAAGTGATGCGTTTCCTGCTGTCAGCCGGATAAGCGGATATTCTGGGATCATCATTGTTAATGAAGAGAGTCCCATCCGGCTTTATGGCGTCAAAAAGTTCATATTTTGCGATCTGAACATTATCGATCGAACCGAAACCACCGATATGAGCATGGGCGATGGAAGTGATCATACCGAGATCAGGCGGAACGATCTTGCAAAGGTCCCTGATCTCACCAATTCCAGAAGTTCCCATTTCAAGAATGGCTACATCTTCTTTACCCGTTATTTGAAGTATGGAAATAGGTAAACCGATGTGATTATTGAAGTTTTTAGGTGTTTCGGCAACCCCCATCTTTGTTCTCAGTATATGAGAGATGAGACGACGAGTGGATGTTTTCCCTACTGAGCCTGTTATCGCCAAAATGGGCATACTTAATTCTTTCACGTAGAGGCTAGCCATATCAACAAGGCCTTGATAAGTATCCTCAACAATAATAAGTGCTTCTTCCTCTAAAGAAGTTTTGGCGTATTCTTTACTGACAAGTGCGGCAACAGCTCCATTCTCCAGGGCTTTGCTTACAAAACGATGTCCATCCGTATGTTCGCCTTTCAATGCACAGAAAATATGACCCGAAGGGATATCCCGTGAATCAATACTGACTCCCGTGAATTCCGCTGCGTTGACGTTGCGGAAAGTGAAAGGCCCGTGATGTAATGTTGTCATCTTCATTGTTTTAGGATCCCCGGAGCGGAGAGAGCTCTCCGCTCCGGGGTGGTAGAGGGTTTTATTTCTTTTGCTCCAGCTTTAGCATTATTTCTTTATCGTTAAAGGGAAGTTTTTCTCCCTTGATCTCCATGTAGGTTTCGGCTCCCTTACCCAGGATCATCAATATATCACCCGGTTTAGAGTTCATCCATGCCGAACGGATGGCTTTTTCACGGTCGAGACAGATCTCAACTTTCCCTATGTTATTTATTCCCTTAAGTATGGCTTCCGCAATGACGGATGGCTCTTCATTTCTGGGATTATCGTTTGTTAGAATGATCTTATCGGAATATTTTTCGGCTATTTCACCCATCAGAGGTCGTTTTGCTTTATCTCGATCACCACCGCAACCGAATACTGTAATGATGCGTTTTCTATTTTCGAGATTTGAAGCGGCTTTTAAAGCTTTTTCCATGGCATCGGGTGTATGGGCATAATCAATAACGGCTGTGGCTTTAGAGCTTTGTATCATTTCCATACGACCTGCTACCGGTTCAAAAGGAATATCGTTTAGGTCCGACTTACCGGGGTAGAGAAATTCCCAACAAGCAATACTGCCTGCTATATTTTCAGCATTGAATTTACCCAAAAGGGGAGAATTGATATTTATAACGCCTTTGGGTGTTATAAGCTTACCATGAATACCATTTACGTTTACACTCAATTCAGTGAAATGATAATCGGCATCTGCATTGTCGACTGCATAGGAAATTTTACCGATCTCAAGTTCATTATATAATCTTTTACCGTAGGGGTCGTCAATATTGATGATCCCTCTCGCACCGGGTTTCATTTGTTTAAATAATTTAGTTTTTTCATTAAAATATTCTTCCATGTCGGCATGGAAATCCAGATGATCCTGAGTAAGGTTCGTGAATACTGCAGCATCGAATCTTAGACTGTGTACTCTTTTTAGGGCGATCGAATGTGATGAAACTTCCATAAATAGAGAAGAAACACCCTCTTTATCCAGATCATAGAAAATTTTGGCAAGATCCGCGCTTTCAGGGGTTGTTCGTGTCCCCTCAATGGTTTCTTTTTGACTTTTTATACCCAAGGTACCGATCAGGGCGGGTGACATACCGGTTTTTTCACATATCTGATACAAAAGATGTGTTATTGTGGTTTTTCCGTTAGTTCCCGTGATCCCCGTCAGTTCAAAATTATTGTAGGCACAACCGTAATATGCATAGCTTAGTTCAGCCATGGCTCGTCGTGTATCTTTTGTGATGATCTGGGGCATATCACTTTCAACCTGATGATCGACAAGCAATGCTACCGCGCCTCTTTTAATTGCTTCATCAATATACTGATGGCCATCGGATCTATATCCTTTGATAGCAACAAAAAGTGATCCTTCCATGACCTGTCTTGAATCATATGTGATATGAGAGATCTTAACATCCTCACCAATAATGCGATAGGGGAGTTCGAGAGCAGATAGTATTATGGAGAGTTTTTTCATAAATTGACCTCCAATCGACAAGTTGCTTCTTTCTTTAAATAGGTACCCGGTGCAGGATATTGTTGTGTGACCTTACCGCGACTGGAGTTTCTTTCTACATTTAGTCCGATCATCTTAAGTTTCTTTTCGGCATTTAATACATGGAGTCCGGTCACATTCGGCATGATAATATCATATTCACCCGGATCGACGGGGTCACTATCATTTATATTTTTTTGGATTTTTTTATCAGCTTGAGATCCGGCTTCGTTTTGCATTTGATCGCCGTGTAAAATAGATAGGACAGGATTTGACCGCTTCTTTCCGCTTTCTGTGATGGGCTTATCGATAGTCGTATTATTTGATATTGCAGGATATAGTTGATGAAATTCAGGTGTATTGATAATGCGTGTAAATGTGTTTTTAACAGCCGGAGCAGCTGATGTCCCGCCATGATGCAGACCAAATGCAGGTTCATCGATCACAACTCCACATACCAGAACGGGATTTCCCGCAGGGAAGTAACCGATGAATGAAGCATAGTATTTCGAATTTGAATATTTTCCATCAATGACTTTTTGCGCCGTCCCGGTCTTACCTGCAACATGATATCCATCGATCTTGGCCCGGGTTGCGGTTCCTATACTGACAACTTCTTCCATGATCCCTTGCAAAGTCGTTGAGGTCTCTTTGCTGATCACTCGCCGGACGGGAGATCTGTCATACTGATTTTTTACCTTGTTTTTTTCATTATAGGTATGAGAAACAATATAAGGTTTTAGTAATGTGCCACCATTGGCAATGGTCGAATATGCAGACATAATTTGTATGAGAGTCACTGTAACACCGTGACCCATAGCAAGTTGTGTGTATCCAACAGAGCTCCATTTATCGGGAGTCTTCAATAATCCACCGCTTTCTCCCCATAATCCGATCGCAGTGGGTTCACCGAAACCGAATTTTCGGGAGATATCATAGATCGTTTGATTTCCCACTTGCTCTGCGATCTTGCCGGCCCCGATATTGGAAGAATAAACAATGACTTCCTCTACGGTCAGCCACTCATGAGGTTTCGTATCGTGAATGATACGATCACGGACTTTCCATTCTCCGTTTTCACAGAATATTCTGGAAGTGGGAGATAAAATATTATTTTCAAATGCTGCTGCCGCAGGAATGAATTTATAGATCGACCCGGGTTCGAATTGATCAGCGATTACACGGTTACGACGGATATCGGCCGTTGAATTACGGATATTATTGGGATTAAAGGCCGGATAATTTGCCATAGCCAGTACTTCTCCCGTTTTGGGATCCATGATCACGGCCATACCGCTTTTGCCCTTATTCTTTTTGACTGCCTTAGCCAGCTCTTCCTCAAGAATGATCTGATATTCTACATCAATGGTTAATTTGATGTTACCTCCGGGTACTGCAGCCATAGTATTAGAGTTCTGAAGAGTAATAATGTCTCCGCGCTTGTCACGCTGGATCATCTGGTAACCCTTTTTACCCTTTAATACTTTGTCATAATATTGTTCGATCCCGGCCTGACCGGAACCGTCGTCCCAAAGAAATCCCAGTAATTGTCCGACTGCATCCTGATAAGGATAATAGCGGCTCATTTTTTTATCGTATTTTAAACCATGACATGTTTTATCCGAGCGTAATTGGGTGATGATCTCGGGTTGGACTTTGGTTTCAAGCATATAGAATGAAGATTCTTTCTTGAATTGATTCCGGTAATAGTCCGGTGTTTTATCAAAGGCCTTTGCAAGAGATACAAAGCAATTCTCGGGTTCAAGAAGATCAACGTATCGTGCTCCAATACTGTATTCAATTATATTATTGGCAAGAATATTATCATTTCGATCAAGGATCAACCCGCGTTCGGGAAGAATATCCTCAGTTCGCAATCCTTGACTGTCAGCATAACCTCTAAGATCTTCAGAATCAAAAAGCTGAATAGCCACAAGACGAACCATAACAATCACAACAAAAGTCAGAATGATCATCATGATCACAGCTACGCGCAATGAATAGGGGTCCCGTGATTTTCTCATTTCTTCGATCATTTTTTCTTCTTTACAAAAATGGCATCTGCCTGTGGGGTCGAATTAACCATCCCAAGTTGCTCTTGGGCTATGCGTTGGATCTGGCCGGGCCGGGACAGATTAATGATCTCACTATCAAGATATATGATCTCTTGCTGCAATTGGGCATTGTTACTCTTCATCGTTAGATTTCGCGATATAAGTGAGTCTAATCCATTCCTTATATACATGTACCCAACAAGCGTTGCGACGAGAATGATCATCAGAAGGAGAGAGAAGATGATTTTGTTATCTATCAATCTTATCCTCTGAATATCATAATGTGTTTTTACATTCTTTGTTCTCATAACTTCTCAATGATCCTGCATTTTGCCGAACGGCTTCTTGGATTTATTTTTAATTCTTCTTCCGAAGGAATAATTGGCTTTTTTGTGATCTTTTTTACTGCCGCTTTATGCCCGCAAATACAAATGGGAATTTCCGGTGGGCAGATGCAATCACTGGCAGCATCCTGAAAAAATTGTTTTACGATACGATCTTCAAGTGAATGATAAGAAATCACAATCAAGCGGCCACCGGAATTAAGCATATCCAGGGCGTCGGCCAGACTCTTCTTAAGAGCATCCAGCTCATGATTGACCTCAATACGTAAGGCCTGAAAAATACGAGCAAGGGTTTTGGTTACATGAGGACCATATATAATTGATTTAATACAATTTACCAGGGGAAGTGTGCGAAAATAGGGGCGGGTCTCAACAATGCGTCCGGCAATACGACCTGAGAAGCGTTCTTCACCGTATTTACGGAAGATTCGTGTCAAATCCTCTCGTGAATAGGTATTGATGATATCGGCTGCGGTCAATTCGGTTTCACCCATGCGCATATCCAATGGTCCGTCTTTCATAAAGCTAAAACCACGTTCTGCAGTGTCAATTTCCATAGAGGAAACACCAAGATCATAAAGTATCCCGTCGAAATGTTGAACATCTTCAGCGAAAAGAGCCATTTTAAGTTTATCAAAATTATGTTGTATATAATAAATATTGTCGTATTCAGCGAGACGATCTTTTGAAAAAGCCAAGGCCTTGGGATCCAGATCAAAACAGTATAGACTGCCCTTTGGATCCAATTTCCTGGAAATTTCAATGGCATGACCACCTAAGCCACATGTTGCATCGATATACACACCTGTCGGTCTTGTGATGAGCTGTTTAACAGTCTCATGCAACAATACCGGCGTATGCTGGTACGAGATTGACATAATTACCCTAGATTAATGGCAATTGCTCAAGTTTCTCAAAATCTTTGTCTGTAAGTGGGGTGTTTTCTTCGTGTTTCTTTAGTTCATCAGGATCCCATATTTCCATGAAATCGATCATACCGATGATCATGACATTGCCGTTATCTTTGATCCCGGCCAATTCCATGAGTTTGGGAGTTAACATGATTCTGCCCTGACTGTCCAGTGTACAATGACTTGCATTCTGTGTGAACTGACGCAAGAAGTTCCGGTGTGTCCGGTTGACCAGTTGCATCGAGGACGTGATCTTATCACGCAGTGTTATCCACTTGGGAAGAGGATAAACATCAATGTGATTTGAATCTAAACCCTTTGAAATAACGACTTCAGAGACGTTTTTTTCGATCATGATCTTTCTGTATCGTGACGGTATATTGACACGATGCTTAGCATCAACCGAGTACTTGAATTCGCCTGTGTAGTCTGAATAACCCACTCTACCTATTCCTTTTACCTTCTGAAATGAGTAATAACCCATTATTACCCACAAATCTACACACTCACCCACAAATATGCAAGAATTATTTAATTATTAGGGAATTATGCTTATGTGATCTGGGTCACACAGAGGTCTTTGAAGTAGAATTAAATGGTTTTAAAACTTAAATTTTCAGAATTAATATTATGGAGATAAATATGGTTGAAAGAAAACCCCAAAGATTGAATAATCATAATTACTCTAATCCAAAGAGTTACTTTGTGACAATTAACGTTATAAGCAAAGAATTGCCCTTAAGTATCATTTTTAATGAAAAAGTATATCTGAATTGCTTGGGGAAAATTGTTAAAAAATGTTGGAAAGAAATTCCTGAACATTTTAGAATATGTGAACTGGGTGAATATATGATTATGCCGGATCATCTACATGGGATCATAAAAATTAATTCGGCACGAGGTGTAGGGAACAGGCATGCCTGTTCTGATCTGGCAAAAATTCAGAACATGAAAAGTCGCCGTTATCAGATATTACCACTGGCAATAGGTAGTTTCAAATCAGCCGTATCAAGGTCGATTCATCTAGCCGGATATTGGGAATTTAAATGGCAAAAATCTTATTATGACCGTATCATCAGAATGAAAGAATTAAACAGGATCAGAACATATATAAGAAATAATCCATTGCAAAAACATGAAAAAGAATGAATGTGTATTAATTGAAAATTAGGAACAGGCATGCCTGTTCTGATCTGGCAAAAATTCAGAACATGAAAAGTCGCCGTTATCAGATATTACCACTGGCAATAGGTAGTTTCAAATCAGCCGTATCAAGGTCGATTCATCTAGCCGGATATTGGGAATTTAAATGGCAAAAATCTTATTATGACCGTATCATCAGAATGAAAGAATTAAACAGGATCAGAACATATATAAGAAATAATCCATTGCAAAAACATGAAAAAGAATGAATGTGTATTAATTGAAAATTAGGAACAGGCATGCCTGTTCCCTACTTAGTTTTTATAGATGTATTAACATCATCCACCATCAGGGATAAATCCATTCAAATAACGTATTTGCTTTATTTTCATTAATATTCTTTAAAATGGAATAAACATCCAAAGCTGCATTTAAGTTTTCAAGAGCAATGTAAGTCCAACCCATACCGAGATGTGCATCGGCGTAGCTTGGATCTAGACGGATCGCTTCGCGAAAAGCTGCCAGAGCATCAGTATAATTACCTTGCATATTGTTTACCCACCCTATACCGTCATAGGCATCCGCATACTCCGGATCGATTTTAACAGCCTGTTGAAAATCAGACCATGCATCCGAATACAAAGCCAGCTCATAACGAGCCCATCCTCTTCCCCTATAGGTTTCTTCCTGATACGGATCATAATAAATGGCATTACTGAATGAACTGATCGCATCACTATGATTTTCCAACTGATAATATACCCATCCTAACCCGTTATGTGCATCGGCTAATCCGGGTTGTAGGCGTATGGCATCCTTAAATGAAATAAGTGCGTCATTATCTCTCATGATCTCATAATATGACCAACCTAACCAATTATGTGCATCGGCATCATTTGGGTCATTTTTGATTGTTTGCTGAAAAGAAAAGATGGCATTTTCATAATTTCCAAGCTCATAATGGATCCTGCCTAGGCCTTCGTGGGCACTTGAGTAGTTCGGATCCAAGCGGATCGCATTTTTGAATGATGTTATTGCTTCAGGATCCCTCCTGGCTTCATAATAGGACCAGCCCAACCAGTTATGAAGAACGGCATCATCGGGATCTAGCTTAACAGCTTTTTGAAAATATATGATCGCTTCATCATAATTCTTAAGTTCATAATAATTTCTGCCTAATCCTTCCAATGTGCTGATATTTCCGGGATCCATGTCCAATGCTTTTTGAAATGAAACCATTGCATCATTGTACATTTCTGCCATATAATAAGACCAGGCCAACCAATTGTGTACATAAGCCGGATATGGATTAAAATTGATAGATCGCTTGAAAGATGAAATGGCATCTGAATAATTCTTTAGTTCATAATAACTTCTTCCCAAGCCATCAAACGCATCGGCATACTCAAGATCTATCCTGATCGCTTCTTTGAAAAACCCTACTGCTTCGGAATTGTACCCCAAATTATATTTTGCCCAGCCCGCACCATTTTGGGCATCGGCAAACTCCGGATCGATCTGGATCGCTTCCATAAATGACTCAAGTGACTCCTGATAATACTCCATGAAGTAATATTCCCATCCGATATCGTCAAATAGATCAGCATTTTCAGGATCATTTTTCAATAGGGCACGAAGAGAGTCTATCGTTGCATTCTCATAATTCTGTGCTTGTACTAAACAAAATAATAGGAGAATAGAACAGATCAACCTGATCGCAAAATTATTTGTTTTCCTGATATTTTTCATTTCAGCCTCCTTGGATTAAATCCTTATAATTAATATTGGGATCATTTGAGAAATTCTGATCTCAGTATTAATATATCTCTGTTTAGTAGAAATGAGAATTCAATCGCAAAAAGTATAAAGAGGTGTCAGGATCATTATTTTCCGGAAGTCAGCTGAGTATGTCAAAGCATGTCCGGGTGTAAATATCTTATATGATTACCTAATAATACACTTATTGTACATTCTCATCAAGGATATTTTTAATATGTATTCTCCTTCGGACGAAGACGGATCAATTATCAATTTCCCCAAACCTTAACCTCAACCTCAACCTCAACCTCAACCTCAACCTCAACCTTAACCTTAACCTTAACCTTAATCTTAAC
>JAYEJI010000022.1:0-5572 GCA_034660515.1 Fidelibacterota bacterium | reverse complement strand
GACAACATGATACCTGCGATAAGAAGATAGGGTGCAGGGGATGTCATTAAAAAAACAAAGAAAGCACTGATAAATGAAGGTGTTTTTCCATATCCCCTGGAGATCAGTTCGGGAATACTGACTGCCTGGGCCTTACGGATCCTGCCGGCAATAAAAAGCGCATAGATCAATGCAAAGATATAGTAGGGGAAACCCATAACAAACCAATTTGACAAACCAAATTGATAAGTAAATTCGCCAACACCTAAAATACCGCCATACCAGGTTGAGACCAGTGTCATGACAAACATAGGTAATGTTAATCTTCTACCGGATAAGAGGAAATCCTCATTCGAACTTTTCTTTTTCTTGCGTAAAAAGCCGATCAGGAATAATGCGGCGAAATATAATCCGATTATTGCAATGTCCAGAAGATGTAATTTTAGGTTCATATCTTCAATTCGGTCATAAAGAGTATGGAGCCCGTCTTAAAACAAATATGCAGGTCATTTGTCCGGAAAGCATTGCTTAAACCACGGGATCCTTTATGTAAGGTACTCTTTTCCAAAGGGAAGCGCGCATTAACAAGTGTGAGTTCATCTGCCGTATGAATGGCAAGAAGAGAAAAACGTTGCCCCCTTTTACCCTGAAAACCATATTCACCGGGTTTTAAAAAGCGCAGATACTCTTCGTTTGTTATGATCTCGATATTCAAGAGATTTGAGTAAGATGAAAGTGTAGCAATATTGATCAAAGCATAATCAAAACGTTTACCATCGGCACCAAAGATACGAATATCTCTAAAATCATTTTCAAGACAGTAATTCAATGCTTTCTCAAGATCATTATTTTCGGGATCCCGGGATTGGATTACTTTTATTCCATCTTCCTGTGGTACTTGCGATATAGAATCCATATCACCAATAAGAATATGAGATTTGATTTGGTATTTTTTTAAATAATCATAGGCACCATCTGCTGAAATAATTCGATCATTTTCAGTTGTGAATTTTTTGATCAATTTCTTTGATGGAGGAGTCCCATTTAGAAATAAACAAGTTTTAATGAATTTGCCCATGCTCTTTTAACTTTTTGGTTAGCTTTTTCATATTGATCGTAATTTTTAGCTTTTGACGGGTTTTTCTGACCTGTTTGCGATATTTTCGGGAATAAAAATATCGTTTTGCATCAAAAGATATAGGGGCGATCATGGTAGAAGGGCGCCAATTAACCGCCCTATGGTTCCTTGTATGCTGTAAAGCACCGTATTCATCGGCCCAAGAGAGAGTATAATGACTGTAATGAGGTAATTTCTGATACTTTATTACCTGCATGAATGCTTCCACCTTGGGATCGAGAAAGTGGAAAGCCTTTGAAAAAAAGATCGCAGTATGCAAGTAATTGGGTGAATTGATCAAACCGTGAGTATTTGCCTTTTTAGCCAGATGAAACAGTATTTCAAGCATGTGTGTACCAATACCCAAACTTGGAGCCTTCTGTCCCGGCAAGGGTGGCCTTTCACGCTGAAAAGGTTTATAGGGGTTCTGCATCATCAACCATTCGACATGCAGAAATTCCAAATTCATATAGCGTTTTTTTTCGATTGGAAGTTTTAGATTTTTCCTCTGAAGAACCAATTCTATTAATTTATGCTTAATTCCGTCATGTTCCGATAAAAGAATGAATCGGTGAACATAGGGATCGTTCATATTCAGATGCCAGGAGACATTTGGGATCCCTTTATTCTCAAAATACTCGCGGACACTATAGCGTTCGAACATACCTTCTATGACCGAGGGCGGGTAAACACCAAGAAAAAGATGTTTTTTATGGTTAAAAACACCATTGCTCATAATATCAGATTCACTCAGGGTAAAATCCTGTGAATTTTGAAATTGCTGAGTCGCCATGCGGCGAAATGCTTTATCGTACTGCTTTTGGTATCTTCTTATCATACAGCCTTAGTTATTTGGCCTTGAGAACAAGGTCACACCTTGCGCATCGGTGATTTTTCTTTTGATCAGGTTCTTTGGTTTATGATCTTCTTTCGGGAAGATCACGATCTTATTGCATGCTGTTCGTCCACGCATTTCATCCGGACTTTTTTTACTTCTGGTTTCCACGAGAATTTCTACTTCGCTTCCGATCAATTCCCGATATCGATCTAATGTGTGTTTCTTTTGCAAAATGATCAATTCGGTCAAACGATCTGATTTTTCCACTTCACTTACATTATCATCCATTTCCCAGGCTTTTGTATGGGGCCGTGGTGAATATTTGAAAGTATAGGCGGAATCAAATTTTACCTGTTCCATTACTTTTAAAGTTTCGCGAAAATCTTCATCGCTTTCACCGGGGAAACCAACAATAATATCTGTTGTGATCCCCATATCCGGAACATACTTTCTGATCATTTCAACCAGACCGAGATAATGTTCCTGACTATAGGTCCGATTCATGGCTTTTAATACTGAATCTGAACCCGCTTGAAGAGGTAAATGTATGTGATTAGCGATCAGTGGTTTATAGTCGGCATGGATCCGCATAAGTTCTTCATCAACATCCTGTGGATGTGGAGAAGTATAACGAAGTCGTTTCAAACCATCAATTTTTGTCATGGCTTCAAGCAATTTGGGAAATTTTTTATCTTCATGAACATAAGAATTAACATTTTGACCAAGTAAAGTGATCTCAACAAATCCAAGATCTATACTGCGTTTTGCTTCTTCAACGATACTTTCAATACTTCGTGACCGTTCCCTTCCACGGGTATAGGGGACGATACAATATGCACAGAATTTATTACATCCCCTCATAATGGAGATCCAGGCATTGATACCCTCTTTCCTGGCAGGGAAAAGCCCGTCGTATACTTCAAATTTAGATAATTTCGTATCGACAATATGTTTTTCCTTAGCTCCCAAATGTTTAAAAATATTCCTATAGGCATCAGGACCCAGGATCATATTGACATAGGGCTTGGATTTAATAATATCATTTTTAAGGTTTTGTGCCATACATCCGATAACACCAAGCTTAAGATCAGGGTTTTTATCCTTGAGATTCTTTAATTCACCCAATCGTGAATGGATCTTCTGTTCCGCATGTTCTCTAACGGAACAGGTATTCAATAATATGATATCTGCTTCCTCGGGAGTGTCACATAAGATATAATTGTGCGTCTGCAGTATACCTGTAAGTATCTCCGAATCGTACTCGTTCATCTGGCAGCCGTATGTCTCAATATAAAAACGTTTTTGCATAGACTTAAATATAGGAAAAATAAGTAAAAAGGAAAAGACGTAAATCGTGAACCGTGAACAGTAAATGGTGAATGGTAAGTAGTAAGCAAAAATAAGTATGGAGTAAAGAGTAGAGAGAAATGAGCGATGACCTGTCGATAAGGTCCGCCAGTTGGCGGATTGACGACTGGTCGAAGAGCGGAATATCGTAATCAGTGAAGAATAAAGCGTGAACAGTAAATTTTCACCTGTTATTTCACGACAATGATCTCCACTGTTTCTACTTGTGTTCCTATGGAGCATTTCAGGAAATATTTACCTGAAGCTAATCCTTGCATATTGACCGGAATATTATGTTTTGCTTCATATAAATACCCCTGATAGATGTGCTTTATTCTTTTTCCTGAAAGATCATGCAGATCAATGCTCACTTCAGTGGGATCATGGATAAGTATGGGAAGCATGCAGTTCGGATTTGAGGGATTGGGGTAGGGGGATCCCAGTCTGAATTTATTTCCCCGGGGAATATTTATTATCAATGAATCTATACGGGATTCTTCTCCTGAATATGCAATTTCAGCTAAAATATATACGCTAACGCTTCCTGTTTCTATTTGTGTATCCCGGTAAAAATAATTTCGGGGCATCAGCGATGTTCCTGCACCGTCAATAAATGCAATATCCTTATCATTTTTATATAAAATGAAGCCTCTGTTCTCCGTTTCGCTTTCTGTCCGCCAGGTAAGTAAAACACTTTCTTCCGAATAGACTGCATTGAAATCCCCCAGTTCAACCGGGCATGGCGATTCCGATAATTCCTGTCCCGTATTCACTTCGCCCGGTGTTGCCGGTCCGTATTCCCAATCACTTCCCGGCATACCCGTCAGGTAGATGGCATTCGTATCGGCACCGTATCCCGTTTCCCGCACACCAATATCAGGAAAATCCTCTTCATGCCCCGGTGTGTCCACACCCGTAAATGTCCCTTCATAAGCCAGGATATCCACAATGGAATCCTGATAGGTCAGTAACATACCTTCTATATCGTTTTGAATGCCACTTTTAGACCAGGTGTAGAATTGGAACGCTCCCCTTCGTTCACCGCTGATGAATTCGGAAAGATCCCGTTGTGCATAGATGCTCCCGTCATATCCGTTATACAGATATAATACAAGGTCATTCAGGGATATTTCCTCGGGAAATTCAACAACTACTTCGATAAACTCGTTCTTATCCGTACTGCTGTTATCGTAATGGAATTCATTGATCCATGCATACGGCAGAGCAAAAAGCATAGCGGATAAAAATAAATTGAATAAAGAAATGATCTTCTTTTTCATATCGTCCTCCTCGTTTCTCAAGGAAAATAAGAAAAATACCCATAGTTGTCAGTAGTGAAATTTGGAGTGTGACGGAGGGCACATTTTTAATTGACAATTGATAAAGGATAATTGACAATTTGAAGAAACAAGAGACACAAGTATAACGTAAATGGTAAACAGTGAACGGTAATCGGAAGAGGTAAGCAGTAGAGAGAAGTCAGTGAATCGTGAAGAGTAAGCTGAAGAACTCACGAATGTGAATTTGAATATTTTTTATTTGTGATTAAATTTTATTCAAAGCCTTGTTCAAATTTCCCAATCTTCGGATCACAGTTTTCTTCCCGAGAATGGCGCAGACATCAAAAACACCCGGGCTGACACCGAAGCCGGTAATCGCAATTCGCAATGGGTGAATAAGAGCTGCAGCTTTAATTTCGAGTTTTTCCGCCACATTGCGTAAGGAGGTTTCGGTTGATCCGGGAGTAAAGTCCTCACACTTCTCTAAGGCATTAATAAGGGCTTTTATATTATCTTGAATATCAGGAGATTGTAAATGCTTCTCTACTGCAGATTTATCATAAGTATGGGGATCAAGAAAGAGATATTCGCCGTATTGAATAAATTCATTTAGAAGTCTCATTCTTGATTTAAGGAGATCTGTATATTGTAACCCTTTTTTATCCGGGAAATCGCTATTTATCCACCCTGCATTTTTCCAAAGCGGTTGAACAAAAGGCCATATTTCTTTTGCATCAGTGCGTGAAAGATGCTGTCCGTTGATCCATGCGAGTTTATCGGGATCAAAGATAGCACCCTTTTTATTGACTTTTGACATATCGAAGCGATCAATAAGCTCTTTCAAGGTAAAGATGGGTTTAGGCATGTTGTCGCCCCAACCGAGAAGGGCGAGGCCGTTCAGCAGTCCCTCAGGCAGGAATCCAAGCTCTTTAAATTCATTGACAGAGCTTGCACCGTGTCGTTTTGAAAGTCTTTTACCATCTGAAGCAAGAATCAGGGGTAAATGTCCGA